>DATMLG010000172.1:0-6310 GCA_035570675.1 Verrucomicrobiia bacterium
AGAATGGCACCGATTTCCTCAACTTTATGGCGGTTGCGCGTGGCGATGACCAAGGTCGTCATCAAACCAGAATCACATGGAAGTGGCCGCATGACGACACAGTTTTTGAAGTGCTTGGAGCAAAAAAGAGGCCCCGCCCGCAAACCATCACGGGCGGGGCCAACCTGCATGCGAGCCTGTTTCAAGGTCATCGCTCCTTGAAACACCAATCATACCGATTGTAAGAGTGCCAAACTCAATCTTTGTTCCGGAAGAGCCGCAAAATTCTGAAAAATTCACTCCCGTGAAAGGAGATGAATTTGCGGGGCTTCGGAAGGGGTCAAAGTGATGGATTCAAAGCGGCCAGACTCGATTTGCTGGAGCCAAACTTCCGTCCGATGTAATACATCGACCAGATCAAGGCGCTCGTGAACCGGCAGGAATTTCTGGAGATTGGCGCGGACCAGCTTGAACAGCGATGCGGCGGGACCGGGCCGACCCTTTTGGAGGTGGACAAACGCGCCGGCCAGTTGAATCAGGCCCTTGTAGAACAGGTGATTCGGTCCCTTGCGGCTGGGCAGCCAAAGTTTTTCAAGAACTTCGTGCGCCTCATAATACAGCTGGCGGTTGAAGCATTCAAAAAAGCCAAGGTAATGGGCGTCCAAATCCCGCCCGTGGCAATCCTGGATCAACGCCGCGATTTTGGCCGATTTGTCGCTCATTCGGGGCAATCATACCCGCTTAAAATCTTCGCGCCAGTCGATTGCGCGGCCGATGCCAAAGTTGACAAACCATGGCCGGGTGCGACAATCTCGCCGCATGTCGAAACCAGCTTTGGGCCGCGGTCTGGGCGCGTTGTTGGGCGGCTCTCCTCCCGCCGGAAGAACCGCCGCGCCGTTGCCATCCCCTGCCCCGGCATTGACGAGCCCCGCCCCGGCGCCGGACACCCGCGAACATGTCGAACGCGTGCCGCTGGGCCGCATCCGGCCATGTTCGCTGCAACCGCGCAAGAAATTCTCCCCAGAAGCTTTGCAGGAACTGGCGGATTCCATCAAGGAACAGGGCATCGTGCAGCCGCTGATTGTCCGCGAGCGGGACGGAAATTATGAGTTGATCGCCGGCGAACGTCGCTGGCGTGCCTCCCAACTTCTGGGCCTGACCGAAGTTCCCGTCATCGTGCGGCAGGCGGACGACCGCGCCGTGCTGGAACTGGCGCTGATTGAAAACCTGCAGCGTGAAAACCTGAATGCGATTGAAGAAGCGCACGGTTACGCGCAACTCGTCGAGCAATTTCAACTCAAACAGGAGGAAGTCGCCGTCAAGGTCGGCAAAAGCCGCGCCGTGGTGGCCAATGCGCTGCGGTTGCTGAAGCTGGCGCCAGCCATCCAGGAAGCCATCCGCGATAGTTTGCTCTCTGTGGGGCACGCGAAGGTGATTCTCGGACTGGCGAGCGAGAAGCAGCAGAAACTGGCCGCCGACCGCGCAATGAAGGAGGGCCTGAACGTCCGCCAGACGGAGGCTTTGGTGGCGCGATTGCAGGCGCGGGCCGCGGGCAAACCCGCTGGCGTGGCCGCGGCGTTGGTTCACGATGCTAATGTCGTGGAATTGGAGAACAAGCTGCGCGAACGTTTTGGCACGAAGGTGCGGTTGAAATATGCCCAGGGCAAAGGCTCAGTGGAAATCGCGTTTTTCAGTGATGACGATTTGGACCGGATTCTTTCAATTGTGGGCGTGAAGGTGGATTAGCCAGCGTAGAGCTTTTGGCATTCTACGCTCTCTTATTGGTCACTGTCGGCCATCTTGATGTGGATCTTTCGTTTTGTAGGCGTTGGTTGCTGCATCCTGGATCGCCTTCAAATATGCCGCGAAATCATTCTTTTCCAAATTCGGATCGATTGTCGCTGCTATCTGCTCCGGTGTCGGCACGTCAGGAGGAGACTGCTTCGTCCCTCTAGTGATTATCCCGCGCTCGACGCATAATTCCCAAATCTTCGGGAATCGCCGCTCGATGACAGTGAACTCCTCGTCTCCCATTTCGTTGAAGACGACGCAGCGATTGAGCATCTTACTGCCAGTGCGATCTTTGAGGGTCGGGCGCAACCAATCCCCGCCGCTCGGTTCTTTTGGGTGCTGTAAGCCAAGGTTTGGAAAATCCTCGCCAGACATCTTACGATAGGTTTTACTCGCCACATAACCAAAAAGCTCAAATTCAGGGTCTTCAACCTGACGTATCTCCTCAACCAAATCATCGGCATTCACCAGCGCTGCCTCGTAAGTGCGGCGACCGCGCGAAATTAACCAAGACCTGAAATCGTCGAAACCGTCATCGGAGCACATTCCACCCTGGAAGAGCCATGGAACCAGCCAGATGTCCCAACTGTACGCTGCAAACTTGAAGCCCGCAAAAAGGCGCGCGAAATCGATCAATTCCCCCGGTGTCAAATCCTCAAGTTCGCGTCTGAACAGCTCAAGCTGCTCCTCCCTGGTTGGAGCGAACGTCACCTCAATAATGCGCCAAAATTGGTTGCTGTCCATGGAGGTGCAATTTTGCGTAGAAAAATACTTCAAGCGACTTGCTGATACAACCCCCAATTAACGAATTGCCCTGCAACACCTTTGGTTTAATATGAGCGAAGCATGATTCTTGAAGTCATTAAATACGGTCATCCGACGCTGCGCAAAAAAGGGGCGCAGGTTGAGTCAGTAACTCCCGCAGTCAAGGAGCTGGTCAAAAACATGTTCGAGACCATGTACGCGGCGCGGGGAATCGGACTGGCGGCGCAACAGATCGGCGAGGCGTTACAAGTGACGGTGCTGGACGTGCGCGAGGCTTCGGCGGAACGGCCATCCACGCTGGAAATCAACGGCGAGACGGCGGACCCGGACAAGTTCATGCCGTTGACGCTCATCAATCCGGAAATCAAGCCGGTTGGTGAGCTGGCGGCCGGGCCGGAGGGCTGCCTGAGTTTTCCCGAGGTTTATGCGGACATCTCACGGCCCGAAAAGGTGGATGTCGTGGCGATGAACGAGGACGGCAAGCGCATTGAATTTCGCGCCGGCGGACTGCTGGCCCGCGCAATACAACACGAAGTGGATCATTTGAACGGCATTTTGTTCATTGACCGCATGGAGTCGGAAGTCAAAAAAGAGTTGAAGGCCGAATTGGAAGAGTTGCAGACCGAAACCAAGGCGGCATTGCAGGCCAAAAAAGCCGCGAGCAGCGCAGCGAAATCCTGATCAAGCCCAGGCCGCGCAGGCGTTCAGCCTTAGCGGAACTCCTCGACCACCGAGGAGAAATCTTGGGCACCGCGACCCGCCTGAATGCCACGATTCATCATTTCAACGGCCGTGACCGCGGTGGTGAGGGTCAGCCCGTGCTTCGCGGCCTCGGCCATCGCATACCGGAGGTCCTTGGCCGCCAGTTGCAATTGGAAATTTGGCGTGTAATCGCGTGCCGTCATGCGCGGGGCGGTGGTCTTGACGACGGGGCTGCCCGGCGCGCCGTTCGTGAGGACTTCGAGCGCGCGGGTGCGGTCCAGGCCGCTTTTCTCAATCAGCGCCATGGCTTCAGCCAGCGAAACCAGTTGCACGCCGGACAAGAAGTTGTTGATCAATTTGAGCAATGCGCCGCTTCCGCTCGGTCCGACGTGCGTGATGCTGTTGCCCATCACCGCGAGCGCGGGCCGGGCCTTTTCCAGTGCTTCAGCGGAACCGCCGACGAAGAACCGCAATTCCCCGGCAATCGCCTGGGGCTTGCTGCCCGCCACCGGGGCGTCGAGCAATTCACAGCTGGCCGCCGTGGCGGCGGTGTTGAGTTCACCCACCCAGCCCGTCGAAAGCGTGCTGCATTCAATCAGCAAAGTCCCCTTGGCGGCTCCCGCCAGGGCGCCGTTATCGCCCAACCATAACTGTCGTGATGCGACGTCTTCCGAAACCATGCCGATGACGATATCTCCGGCGCCGGCTGCTTCGCGCGCTGTGGAGGCGACCCGGGCGCCGGCGTCGGCAAGGGGGCGCGCCTTGTCAGCGCTGCGATTGAAAACCGTCAAAGGAAAACCGGCGTTCAGGAGACGGCGGGCCATGGCAATGCCCATGATGCCGAGGCCGAGGAAGGCGATGCGGGGTTGTGCTTTCATTCAGATCAAATTTGTCAGGTCGCCTGCGCTTTCAACAATTCCAAGATACGGTCAACGGCCTCATCCACCTTGACCGGCGTCAATGCACCGCCTCGCGGCTTCAATTCGACTTCGCCCTTGGCGAGCGATTTCTCCCCAATGCCCAGACGGATGGGAAAGCCGATCAATTCCGAATCCTTGAACTTCACGCCCGGGCGTTCGTCGCGGTCGTCAAGAATCACATCCACGCCCCGGGCCGAAAGCTCCGCGTAGACCTTCTCCGCCAGCGCCATCACCGGGCCGCCCGGCGTCACACTCAGCGGCGTCAGACATACTTGATAAGGCGCCACGCTCAGCGGCCAGATGATTCCGTCCTTGTCGTTGGATTGCTCGATGACCGCCTGCAAGGTGCGCGTCACGCCGATGCCATAACAGCCCATCACCGCCGGCTGCTGCTTGCCGGTTTCATCCAGGAACAAGGCGTTGAGCTTCTCGCTGTATTTTGTGCCGAGTTTGAAGACGTGGCCGACTTCTATTGCGCGTTGAATTTTCAGGGGCTTGCCGCAGTTCAAGCACGCCTCGCCTGCGCGTACCGTCCGCAAATCGACCCAATGGTTCACGCCAATGTCACGGTTGATGGCCACATTGCGATGATGGAATCCGTCCTCGTTAGCGCCCGTGGTCATTTCGACTGCGTCACGCAGGAGCGGGTCGGCATAGATGGGAATCTTGGTGACATGCACCGCGCCCAGGCTGCCGGGATGCGCCGCCAACAGGGCAAAGATTTCGTCGGCCGTGGCGGGCCGGAAATTTCCCGTACCCAGGGCGACCGCCAGCTTGCTCTCGTTCAGCCGGTCATCACCCCGCAGCAACAGCAGCGCCGGTTTGCTGTCCGCCAGATAAACCAGCGTCTTGATCTGCCGCTCGGCGGGGACGCTGTGCGGGGCCTTGGCAAGGGCCTCGATGGTGACGACGCCCGGCGTGGGAAATTTCTCAGGATGATGCGGTGATGTGCCAGGAGAAGCGCCCTTGTGCGTGGGAATCGCCGGCCCGCGGCTGGCGGCCTTTTCCACGTTAGCGGCATAGTTACAAGCCTCGCAGTAGGCCACTTCGTTTTCGCCGCTCTCGGCGGGCACCATGAATTCATGCGAGTATTTTCCGCCAATCACCCCCGTGTCCGCATCCACGGGAACGGCCTTTAATCCGCAGCGCTTGAAAATGCGCGCGTAGGCGTCGTACATCTTCTGGTAAGAAATTTGCGCCAGATCGTCGGTGGCGTCGAAACTGTAGGCATCCTTCATGATGAACTCCTTCGCCCGCATCAGGCCGAAGCGGGGACGCAGCTCGTCGCGGAACTTGGTTTGTATCTGGTAAAAGTTCACCGGCAACTGGCGGTAGGAATTGATTTCACCGGCCGCGAGGGTGGTGATGACCTCCTCATGCGTCGGGCCGAGCACCCATTCCTTCTTCGAGCCGTCGCGCACCTTGAACAGCACCGCGCTGGCGGTCTCGTAACGGCCGCTTTGCTGCCAGATTTCCGGCGGCTGCAATGCCGGCATCAGCACCTCGAGCGCGCCGGCGCGGTTCATTTCCTCGCGCACAATCTGCTCCACCTTGCGCAGCGCGCGCACCCCGAGCGGCAGGAAAGTGTAAAGGCCGCCAGTGAGCTTCCTCACCAAGCCGGCGCGCAGCAATAACTTGTGCGAGATAATTTCGGCGTCCGCCGGGGTTTCCTTGAGTGTCGGTATGAATGTCTGGGTCCAACGCATGTTCTAAATTCCTGATGTTCGGTGTAATTAATTATGCACCCATTCGTCATGTCGATGCTCGAAATGCCGAGATGCCCGTCCATCCTGCCAAATCCCGGCTCCGGGTGGAAACAAGTTTTATCCCTCCTTCGCGATGGGCGGGTAAAGCGCCGCCGGGACCCTTCGGCGGTGGCTATTTCGTGCTGGTGGGTGCGTTTTCCTCCCGCCATTTTTTAATCAGCGGAGCCCTTTTGCCCACATCTTGGAGCTCATCCGCGGCGTCTTCCGGGGTGTGGATGACCTTCGGGTGGAGAAAAACCATGAGTTCCACTTCCTGGGTGGACTTGTTCTTGTTGTTGACCAGCCATTTCAAGCCCGGAATGCTGCCCAGAAGCGGCGTTTTCCGCTCAATGTTGGAGATCTGTTTTTGGATGATTCCCCCGAGAACCAGCGTCTGGCCCTCCTTGG
>DATMLG010000173.1:0-10925 GCA_035570675.1 Verrucomicrobiia bacterium
AATTGTCGCAAGTGACCGGCAACGCCTTCGCCCCGGCGGCGGTCATACCCAGTTGTTTGATGTCCCAGAAGCGTTGCGCGGGCGCCAGGGGTTCGCCGCCAATGCCGCCGGTGAGGATTGAATAGTCCGACGTCAACTGCCAGTGCAAGATGGACAGGGGCTGCGCGACGCGGCAGATTTCGACGTACTGCGCGATTTCATTCAGGCAATACCAAGGTTCGAGGAAAACGGACCGATACAAGTACGCCGCCGGGTCGAGGCCGCCCGCACTGACAAGCAGCGGAACGTCCAGCCGCCGGGCCGCGTCGCTGAAATGCGTGTATTGCTCCTCCGTGCCCCCGCCCCAGGAATGGAACGCCACGGCTCCGATGTATTTGGCGGCCTCGGGGTCCGCCGCGGCCACGTCAATGAACTTGCCGCCCGTGGGATTGGCCGTATCACCCAGAAGCATTTTGGTCTTCAGCCCATGCACCGCGAAGTACGCCCCCAAACGCTTGATGGTTTCGTCATGCTGCTCTGGACTTTGTAACACGTATACGCCCGTGTCTGGTTCGTTGAATGAAAAGAGTGCCGGCTCGGCGCCGTAATTCGTTTTCATGTATTCCAGGCAGGAGCCGATGGACTGGCAGAGCCTGTCCCATTGCGCGGGTTTAATGGGAGCGGCCCGGTTAAATCCCCCTCCATTTGCCGCCACGGCCCAGCCCGGCGGCGACCAGACGCTGATAACGAATGGAATATTCTTTTGCGCGAGTTTCTGCGCCACCTCCATGGCGGCGCTGACGTTGGTGTCCAAATGCCCCGCGGCCGCGGCCTGGACCGGATCAATGTTCACGTTCGTCTGCCAGAGGTTCAACGGCATGGCCACGCGGCCCGAGGCGAGGCGGAGGTGGTCGAGATTGTATTGAATGACGGGCGGATCATCCGGGTTTTGCAGCCGGAAATTGCCGCCCATGCCGTCGTAAGCACGGCCGGGCTGCGACAAATCAATTGCCAGATGGGCGGGCGATTTGTCCACCTCGCCCCGGGCGGTGATGGTGAAATTGGCATAAATGTCCTGCCCCTTGTATATCTTTCCCAAGTTGAGGGGGAAGGACACCTCGATGTCGTTGCTGCCGGCGCCGCGATCATTTTGAATGATGAATTCCGCGGCGGCAGGAAGATTGATTTGAATCTGCCGGCGCGAGGAAATCAGCCGTACACCCTGGGCCGATACGCGCATGGGGAAGTTGGTGCCGACCAGTGACATTGGGGCTTCCTCGCCGGCAATCCACTGAACCGAGCCGCCGGCGTAATCGGCCGCCGGCAGGGTGACATCATAATATACCCCCTCGATGGGAGCGTTCGTGGCGGAAGTAAACTCGATCCTGGCAGCAACCGCCCCGGTGGCAACGTCCTGGTAAGTCGCCCGATAACTCGCGCCGGTGTTGGTGGCGGAGGCGCCTCCGCGGCGTCCGCGACGTCCGCCCCCGCCGGCAATGTTGCCGGTGACGACCAGCACGCCGTTGTCGTGTGAGTATACTCCGGCACCCCGGCCGCGGCCAAACTGGTTGGTCGGGGCCGTGGCGGAGGCGACCACGCGGATGTTGCCGGTGAAAGCCATCAATTCTCCATCAACCCGGATGCCGCGCAGGTTCCCCGATCCAACACATTCCACCTGCCCAGAAACGTCCGTGCTCAGGAAGCCCGGAAACAGGAGCGCGGCGAGGATCAGACGACGTGAAATTGTCATGTTGCCGTTTGTTTTATTGTTTAATTCATGACGGAGTCAAGGCGGCCATTCTCACGGGCGCGGAACCGGTTCAAAGCACGCCACCGCGCCACCCGCGCGCGCCAGATGCAATGACAACTCATCCGTCGCCGTGACGATTCGTTCCTCGGTGTCCAGATGCCGGGTGTTGACATCGCTGTCGGCCGCATCCTTCCATAACTTGAGCTTCCATGAACCCGCGCCCAGAAAATCCAACTTCACCGGAATATTGCGCGAGTTCCGGTCGGTCAGCGCGCCGAGAAACCACCGGTCCCCGTTGCGGCGGACAATGACCAGGTGCTCACCGACGGCGCCATCGGGAACGCGCGTGTCATCCCAGACCGTTGGAACAATTTTTAGAAAATCGAGGCCAGGCTGGTCCCGGTAATGGCTGGGATGATCGCATGCGTTGACGACGGGGCTTTCCAGGCAAACAAACAATGCGAGTTCCGCGCAACGGGTTCCCTGGACCTTCGTTGGCGGGTCATTGGGCCGGAACTTGTCCAACGGTTCGTTAAGGAAGCCGCCCGGCGTGAAATCCGCCGGCCCGGCGAGCAACCGCGTGAACGGCAGCGTGGTTTTATGTTCCGGCGTCACCCGTGAACTCCAACGGTTGTATTCGTTGCCCATGACACCCTCACGGGTGATCTGGTTCGGATACGTGCGGATCATGCCCGTGGGCTTGTAAGCGCCGTGGAAGTTGATCATCAAATGATGTTCGGCGGCGGCCCGGGTGATTTTCTCGTACCAATTGACCATCTCCTGATCGTCGCGGTTCATGAAGTCAATTTTCACGCCGGCCAGGCCCCATTTTTCATACAACGGGAAGGCTTCCTTGTAGGCATCACCTTGATCCAAGGTCGTCCAGTGCGCCCATACCCACAGGCGCACGTTCCGTTCCTTCGCAAACGCCAGCACCCCGTCCATGTCCACCGACGGGCTCGGCTCCAGGATGTTGGTCGGGTTGCTCCAACCGGCGTCCAGCAAGGAGTAAGCCCAGCCCATGTCCGCGGAAAACTGGATGAATTCCTTGTAGGTATCGGTGCCGGGGCGGGCGACCTGCGACCACCAATCCCAAGAAGCAATGCCGGGTTTGACCCACGAGGTATCGGCCAGCACGCACGGCGTGGCCAGGTTCAACACCAGATCGCTTTCGATGAGCTGTCCGGGCTCACGGCCGATGATGAACGTGCGCCAGGGTGAATTGCGCGGGAAGGTGGATTTGACGAGACCCTGACCATCCGGCCTTGGTGCAAGCCGGGCCGCGAGGGTGACGCCGTCCGTGTTTGCAGGATCGTCCTCACGACTAATCCACATCCCCGCCCAGTCATACAAATCACTCTCGGTGATTGCCACCCATGCCGCCGGCGTCTGCACCAACAGCGGCAGCATCCGGACCTGGTCGGTCGGCAGTTCGGACAGATGCGTGGGCAGGAATTCCGACTCCTGCGAACCGACGTAGCCAAATGGATTTTGCGGCTTGCCGGTGTTCTCATTTATGCCCGCGTAACACACATCGTTTTCAGAGAAGGAAAACCGGGTTTCCTCCTCTTCAAGTTCAAAATCCTGCGTGGATGCCGAAGGCGCGGCGGGCAATACGTATCGGAAGCCGATCCCATCGTTGAAAGCCCGCACCACGAGCTCGAACGGCCGGCCTGATTGCTCCACCAAAAACACCCTCAATTCATTGTGATAATCACGCACCATGCGCCGCTTCCCCAGCTTGTTTTCCCAGATCGTGTCGGACCTCTCCCGTTCCACGTGGTCAAGCCGGGTGTCAGCTCCCAGGACCACGCCATCCTTGAACTTCAGCCCCAGCCGCGAATCGTCCAGCACCGCCTGCCCGTCCACGGACACCGAGTACTTCAACGGGCCGTTCGCATGAATGGTCATTTCGATGGTGCCGTTGGGCGATTTGACGGAAACTTCACCGCTGGCGAGTTCGCTCTGCGCCCGTGTCGCCTCTTTATTTGCGCGGGACGCGCAGCCCGCCAGCAGCACCGCACCGACACCCAAAAACGCTGCCACACAAAGTGTACTGAGGAGGCTCCTCAAGCCTTGATCCAGAGCCCGAAGCGGAACCTTTTCAGCGGATGTCATATTTTTTGGCGGAAAAAATGCCGTTGGAGTCGCAAACTTATCCCTGCAAACCTGTCGCTCGTCAACGTTTTGAGGCGCTCCTAGTTCCGCGCTTTTCCGTTTCATGCGATTTCAAGAAGCGCTCCAACGTCTCGGGATGCTCCTCAAAGAATTGCGTCAGTCCGGCCAGCACATCCATCGTCTCCGCGCTCAGATAATGCTCAATGCCCTCAATGTCGCGCTTCTGTGTTTTCGCATCCAGGCCGAAAAGGGAAAAAAACCGTGACAAGGTCTTGTGCCGGCTCTGAATCCTGCGCGCCACCTCCCGGCCCCGGGGCGTCAAAACCAGTCCGCGATATTTTTTGTAGTCCAGGTAGCCGTCCTCAGCCAGCTTCTGCACCATGCTCGTGACCGACGCCTGCCGCACCTTGAGCGTGGACGCGATGTCCACCACCCGCGCGTAGCCCTTTTCCAGGATCAACTCGTGGATGCGCTCCAGATAATCTTCCGCGCTCTGGCTGGGTGAAGACTGCGTCGGCATTCGGCGGCGAGTATCCATCAGACGCCGCCCGCTGGCAAGCATCCGCGGGTGCCAAGACGGGCGGAGGCCGAAATCAGTTTGCCGGTTTTGGCGGCGGCGGCATAACCGGCGCAGGTTTTATTTTTTTGGGCACAAATACCCTGTCTCCGGCCTGGAGCACAGGCGGCTTTTTGGCCGTATCGGCTCCCGGGCCGACCGCGTAGACCACCTGGGCTTGGTCGGCATGTGTAATGGTGACCCTTACCGTGGCGGCGGACCGGTCAATCAAACCTCCCGCCGCCTGAATGGCACCCAGAACGGTCATGCCCTTGAACCAATCATATCGCCCCGGTTTCTGCACCCCGCCGCCAACAAAAACGGACGGCTCTTCCGCTTTCGTTGAAGGATCGCAACGGGCGTATAAAGGAAGCATCACCAGCGCCAGCATCGCAAGATTAAGCATTTTAACCATGTTCACGCAGCTTCCGCCGGATACTCCGGCACCGTCGACTTTTATTCAAGCCATGAGTCTTGTAAAGACTTGCCAACCTGCAAACGCCATCAAGCAATATTCAATCCAAGCTCTTTGTCTTCCCCGCCCACCCTTGCCACCGGCGGCATTTCGTGGAAAAATACCGTCTAGATTTATGTTTGTCTGGAAAAACTCCGCCATCCTCGTCGGCCTGTTCGCCGCCCTCAGTTCCCACGCCCAACCCGCGGCCGCCACGAGCACCAATGCTGCCGATGCGCAGCCGAGGGTTTTTCAGGCCAGGGGCGTTGTCCAGGAATTGGACCCCGATGGCAAAACCGTGGTCATTCAGCATGAAGCCGTGCCGGGTTACATGCCGGCCATGACCATGCCGTTCGTGGACAGGAACCCGTCCGAACTGGCCGGATTGCGACACGGAGATTCCATCACCTTCCAGCTTAACGTCACCAGCACGGACGGTTGGATTGACCACGTGGCGAAGACGGGCGTCGTCCAGGTGATCGAGGCCGGCTCGGGCAGCCCCATCATCCAGGTGGTGCGCGATGTGCCGCCGCTGGATGTTGGCGACGAACTGCCAGTGTGTCATTTTACGAATGAACTTGGCCAAAACGTCAACACGAGCCAGTTTCGTGGACAGGCGCTTGCCTTCACGTTCTTTTTCACCCGCTGCCCGTACCCCAATTTTTGCCCCTACGTTTCCCATGGCTTTGAGGAAACGCAGAAGAAACTCATGGCCATGACCAACGCCCCCGCCAACTGGCATCTCATTTCCATTTCTTTCGACCCGGAAAATGACACTCCCGCCACCCTTAAAGCCTATGCCGACCTGCGCGATTTTGATCCCGCCCGCTGGGATTTCGTCACCGGCGACCTTGCCGACCTCACGGCATTCGGCAACCAGTTTGGGGAATATTTTGGACACGATGGGGCCGGCGGCATCAACCACAACCTCCGCACGGTTGTTGTCGATGCCCGTGGGCACATCCAGCGCATCATACAGGGCAACACCTGGACGAGCGACGAATTGGTGGCCGAAATTCTCAAAGCCGCCGCCGCCAAGTAACTGGTACGGCGACAACGCAGTGGGCATCCCCAGCCGGTGGTTGCCCCGGGATTGCCGGCCGGTCACCCCCTGCGAAAGCGTCGCCTGTCCCCTTGTGATTCGGGCTTAGATGTGTTTATATGCCCTACCGCCGTCTGCGGGAACCATGTAACTTTATGGGCCGGCAGGTGTCATCAGGGGTGTTGGAATGGCTTGTGACTGAACGGAATAATAAACAGACAGATGCAAACGGAAACAACGCAACCGGCTCGTGATGGGAGGCAGCCGAGCCCGGCTTCGCGCATGGAGAAAGCCCCCATCCAAAGGTCGCCTGACAAATCTTCTTCGCCAGATGATCGCAGCCATCTTGTCTTGTACATGGTGTTGCTCGCCGTTTGCATCGTTTTGGGGGTGGGCCTTGGCTTGATAATCCACAAGCGCCGTGCCGCCGCCCAAGGCGCCGCCGGCCGTGGAGCCGTTCCGCCGGTCCCCGTCGTGCTGGGAAAGGTGATGCAGAAGGACGTACCTATTTACCTGGACGGGTTGGGGACGGTGCAAGCCTACAACACCGTCACCATCCACACGCAAGTGCCCGGCCAGTTGAAGAAAGTGGCTTACGTCGAAGGACAGGATGTTCATGCCGGCGATCTGCTGGCGCAAATAGATCCCGGTCCCTACCAGGCGGCCTTGGACCAGGCCATCGGCAAGAAAGGTTCGGACGAGGCACAACTCGCCAATGCCCGAGTGGATCTGGATCGTGAGTCGGCACTTTATGCCGCCAAGATAGATTCGCAGCAGGTTTACGCCACGCAAAAGGCCCTCGTGGATCAGTTCGACGCCACCGTCAAGGCGGACCAGGCCGCGATCGAAAGCGCCAAAGTTCAACTCGCTTACTGCACCATCGACTCGCCACTCGACGGCCGCACCGGCATCCGTCCTGTGGATCAGGGCAATTTCGTCCAGCCCAGCGACACCAACGGGCTGGCCGTCATCACCCAGCTTCAGCCGATTTCCGTCATTTTCACACTCCCCGAACAGACGCTGGGCCAGATTCACCGCCAGATGCAGAAGGACTCATCCGAGTTGAAGGTGATTGCGGTGGGCCGGGATGACACCAATGTCCTGGACACCGGCACGCTGGCCGTGATTGACAACCAGATTGACACCACCACCGGCACCATCCGCATCAAGGCCAATTTTCCGAATGAAAATCTCCGGCTCTGGCCGGGCCAATTTGTCAACGCCCGGCTCCAGCTCTATATCCGCACAAACGGCCTCACCGTTCCGGCGGCCGTCATTCAGCGCGGACCCGAAGGCGCGCTGGCCACCTATGCGTTTGTCGCCCAGGGTGAGGGCACCAACATGACTGTCAAACAGCAACCCGTCACGGTCGCCCAGATTGACGGCGGCGAGGCGCTCATTGACTCCGGTCTGCAAGCAGGTGAACGCGTGGTGGTGGACGGCCAGTACAAGTTGCAGGACGGTTCCAAAATCAAGCAGGCCCAATCGGGGAATCAGTCGGGGAACGGCCGGGGTGGCACCAACGCCCCCGCGGCGACCCACGCCACGAACGAGTGAACGTTTCCGAACCTTTCATCCGGCGGCCCATCGCCACGTCGCTCCTGATGGCCGGGGTGGTTTTGATGGGGTTGCTGGGCTATTTGCTGCTCCCCATCTCCGACCTGCCACCGGTGGATTTTCCGACCATCGAGGTCACAACGCAGTATCCCGGGGCCAGCCCCGATGTGATGGCTTCGTCCATCACCACACCATTGGAAGTCCAGTTCGGACAAATCAGCGGATTGTCGCAGATGACTTCCATCAGTTCATTTGGAAACTCGGGCATCACGCTTCAGTTCGTCCTGGACCGCGACATTGATGCAGCGGCACAGGACGTCCAGGCCGCCATGAATGCCGCGGGCGGTTATCTGCCCAAAACGCCCACCCCGCCCATTTACAGCAAGGTAAATCCCGCCGACAGCCCGATTCTCACCCTGGAAATCACATCCGACACGATGCCGCTTGAAAAGGTGAATGACCTCGCGGACACCGTGCTGGCACAGAAACTCAGTGAAGTAACCGGCGTCGGCCTCGTCACCATTGAAGGCAATCAGAAGCCGGCTGTGCGCGTCCGCGTGGATCCCGCCGCGATCGCAAACCTGGGTCTCGGGTTGGAAGACGTTCGCACCGCATTGACGGTTAATAATATCAACCAGCCCAAGGGCAGTTTTGACGGAGCGCACCAGTCTTATTCCATTGGCGCCAACGACCAGATTTTTTCGGCCGTTGATTACGCCAAAGTCATTGTCGCCTATAAGAACGGCTCGCCGGTCCGTCTGGGCGACATCGGCGAGGTGATTGATAACGTGGAAAACACACGCCTCGGAAGCTGGGTTGATGGCAATCCCGCCGTGATTCTGGACATCCAACGGCAGCCGGGGGCAAACATCATCCAGACCGCCGACCGGGTGAAGGCGTTGCTGCCGCGGCTACGCGCTTCCATCCCGCCCTCCGTCAAGGTTTCCATTCAGACCGACCGCACCACCACGATCCGCGCCTCGATTTCCGACGTCCAGTTCACCCTGCTGCTCACCGTTGCCCTCGTGGTCATGGTGATTTTTGTGTTCCTGCGAAAATTCTGGGCGACCGTCATCCCCAGTGTCGCGCTGCCGCTGGCCATCATCGGCACCTTTGGTGTCATGAAACTCATCGGCTTCAGCCTCGACAACCTGTCGCTCATGGCCCTGACCATCGCCACGGGCTTTGTGGTGGATGATGCCATCGTGATGATCGAAAACATCGTCCGTTATGTTGAAGCGGGCGATACGCCCATGGAAGCCGCCCTCAAAGGCTCGAAGCAAATTGGTTTTACGGTCATTTCCCTCAGCTTCTCCCTCATCGCCGTGTTCATCCCGCTGCTCTTCATGACGGGCATTGTTGGCCGGTTGTTCCGCGAGTTCGCCATCACCCTCAGCATTTCGGTTGTGGTCTCGGCATTTGTTTCGCTGACGCTGACGCCGATGATGTGCTCGCGATTCCTGCGGCCCGAATCCGAGGGCAGCCACGGACGTTTTTACCGCACCACGGAACGCATGTTCCAAGGAATGCTCGACGCCTACGAGCGCGGCCTCAAATGGGTGCTCAAACACCAGCCGCTCGTCCTTGGCGTCGCCGCCGCAACGCTGGTGGCGACGATCTGGCTCTACATCATCATTCCGAAGGGTCTCCTGCCCCAGCAGGACACCGGCCTCATCACCGGCGTCACGGATTCGGCGCAATCCATTTCCTTCGACGCGATGGTCGCCCGTCAGCACATCATCGCAGACATTGTACGCAAGGACCCAGACGTCATCAGCGTGGCCTCGTTTGTCGGCTCCGGCACGCTCAATGCCACCGTCAATTCCGGCAAGCTCTACATCAACCTCAAACCACGCGACCAGCGCAAGTCCGGCGCGAGCGAAATTATTGACCGCCTCCGCGACGCCACCAAAAACGTCGAGGGCATTTCGCTCTTCATGCAGGCCGTGCAGGACGTGCAGATTGACAGCCGCGTCAGCCGGACCCAATACCAGTATACCCTCGAAGATGCCGACCAGTCCGAGCTGGCCGAGTGGGCGCCGAAACTGTTGGAAAAGCTGGGCACGCTTCCGCAGTTGACTGATACGGCGAGCGACCAGCAATCCGGTGGACTGGAAATCAGTGTGGACGTGGACCGCAGCCAGGCATCGCGCCTGAACATTCTGCCACAGGCGATTGACGACACCCTTTACGACGCCTTCGGCCAGCGGCAGGTCTCAACCATCTTCACGCAGCTCAACCAATATCGGGTCATCCTGGAATCAACCCCGCTCTACCAGCTTGCCCCGGAATCACTCGACAAGATTTATGTGAAATCCTCCTCCGGCCAGATGGTGCCGCTGAGCGCGTTTGCGCATCTGAAAACCATCACCGCGCCGCTCGCCATCAACCATGAAGGCCAGTTTCCCGCCGTCACGCTTTCCTTCAATCTCAGCCCCTCGAGTTCTCTTGGCGCGGCCGTCGACGCCATCACCGCCGCCCAGAAGGAAATCGGCCTGCCGGACACAGTGACCACGAGTTTCTCCGGGACCGCCGCCGAGTTCCGTTCGTCCCTCAAGAGCGAACCGCTGCTCATCATTGCGGCCATCGTGGTGATTTACATCGTATTGGGCGTGCTCTATGAAAGCTACATCCATCCCATCACCATTCTCTCCAGCCTGCCTTCGGCCGGCGTCGGCGCCCTGCTCGCCCTGATGATTTGCCACATCGAACTTTCACTCGTCGCCATCATCGGCATCATTCTCCTCATCGGCATCGTCCAGAAAAACGCCATCATGATGATTGATTTCGCGCTCGAGGCCGAGAGAAACGAGGGGATGGCGCCCGAAAAATCGATCTATCAGGCGTGTCTGCTGCGTTTCCGGCCCATCATGATGACCAGCATGGCGGCCCTGCTGGGGGCACTGCCGCTGGCCATTCAAAACGGCACCGGTGCCGAATTACGCCGTCCGCTCGGCATCGCCATTGTCGGCGGTTTGTTGTTCTCCCAATTTCTCACGCTTTACACCACGCCGGTCATCTATCTCTATCTCGACCGGCTCGGCAACTGGGCACATAGCCGGCAAGCCGCCGCCGGCCTGCCATCCGCGCTTCCGGGACGAACAGCCTCATCCGCCATTGAAGAACATTCCTGACCGCGATGAACGTTTCCGAGCCATTCATCCGCCGCCCGGTCGGCACTTCGCTCCTGGCCATCGGCTTGTTCGTTCTCGGGATTGTCGCGTATCGCTTTCTGCCCGTGGCCCCGCTCCCGCGCGTGGACTTTCCCATGATCTCGGTGAGTGCCACGCTGCCGGGGGCCGACCCGTCCACGGTCGCCTCCTCGCTCGCCGCGCCGCTGGAACGCCGTCTGGGCCAGATCGCCGGCGTCACGGAAATGACCTCAGCCAGCACCATGGGCGGGTGCAGCATCAATCTGCAATTCGACCTCAACCGGAACATTGACGGCGCCGCGCGCGATGTCCAGGCC
>DATMLG010000174.1:0-7248 GCA_035570675.1 Verrucomicrobiia bacterium
CTGGAGGCGCTGGTTTGATGGCCGCCGGAATACACCACCGCCGCGGTCGTGGGCGCCGGGGGATTGGCGATGGCCGAGACGGTGATGTTGCCGTTGAGCACGCGGTTCCAGACGGTGTTCGGCGCGACGAAGGGATAAAGCAGCGGCGAGGTGGTGAGGGTGTCGATGGCGGCAAAGCCGCTGCCATTGGGGACGGCAATGGTGAAGCTCGTGGTCTGGCCCTCGGCGGAGATGTTCACCTGATAGCTCCCGGGCGCGAGCTGGACGGAGAAGGTGCCGTCGGAGGGATTGCTGCGGATGGAGACATCGGTGTTGGTGGTGACGATGCCGGCGCCGGCGAGCGGGGTGGATTGGGAGGTGAAATCAATCCGCGCGTGCAGGACCGCGCCGGTGGCGTCTTCTATCTTACCTGTAACAGTTATCATAAATTGTTAACCGCGAATGAACGCGAAGGGACGCTAATGCCCGGGGTGAGCAGCCGGAGGGTGAGCGGTGAGCCGTGACCTGTCCGGACTGCTGACTGCTTACTTTCTGTCTGCTTACTCTTCATGGTCAGTTCATTATTATCCACGCGACCTGGGAGGTGTCGCCGGCGGCGGTGGATTTGATGGTGAAACCGGTGCCGACGGAAAGCCCGGCGACGTACGGCGAGCCGACCGTGCCCGCGCCCAGGGTGTTGAATACGAGAACGGTGCTGTTGATGTCGACGGTCGTCGAACTGACAGAGACGGCGGTGGTGCCGTTGAGGGTGGTCTGGCCAAAGATGGGGTCCGTGCCGCCACCGGTGAAGGCGATGCGGGTGTGCTGGTTGAATTGCATGGTCACGGTGCCGGAAGAATTAATCACTGCGAGACCGCCCGTGCCGGGGCCGTTATCGACCTTGAAAATGCCGGTGACCTCCAGCGTTCCAGAGACGGTGCCGCCGCTGCCGGAAAGATAGGAATAAATAACGGCCCAGGAGCCGGAGGCTTTTTGATAAATGCTGCCGTTGGCGGTGTTGATGTAATAATCGCCATTGTTGCCGAGCGAAGAGGCGGGCGCGCCGCTGCCGTTATACCAAGTGGCGGCCGCGCCGGCGGCGAGGGTCGCCCAGCCGCCATTGTAATATTGGAGGCAGCTCAGGGTGGTGTTGTAGATGAGCATGCCATCGGTCGCGGTCAACGCGGCGCGCTGGGTGTCGGTGAGGTTGCTCAACTGAATGCCGGCATTGCCAGAGCCGGAGAAGTTCAACATGCCGGTCATGGCAGTGCTGCCGTCGAGTTTCACACGATCCGAACCGGTCAACTTGGCGTCGTTGAGGGCGGAACGAAATTCAAACTTGCCGAGCGCGGAGAGGACGGTATCGCCGCTGGTGACGGTGCCGCCGGCAGCAGAGGAGAAGCCGGTGAGGCTGGTGGCGAGGGCGGCTGCATTTACGCGGGCGGTGGTGTAATAAAGATTCGTGCCCTCGGCGATGTTCGTGGTGGAGAGTGTGACCGCGCCGGTGAGCGAATTGACGCTGGTGACGGCGGACGTGGGGTTGAGCATCTGCGTCCAATTGCCGAGCGTAGCCGGCGGCGCGGCGGTGAGAATGAAGGTTTCGCTGAGGTCCGTGCGGATGCAGATGTCCCCGACGGTCGCGGAAGAAAGCGCAAGCATGGCGGCCTGGCTGGCGACGACGAAGGTGTTCATCAGCGCGATGCTCGGCAGATTGGCGATGGGCACGAGGCTGTTGGCATCGAGGGGGCAGATGCCGCTGGCCGCGCCGACGATGGTGTTGACGGCGGAAATGGCGCGGGCGTTGGTGAAATAAAGATTCAAGCCTTCCGGCAGGGCGCTTGTTGTTGCACTGCCAGAAATCAATCCAGTTGTCGCCTGAAGAACGCCACTGAGGCCGGCGATGGTGAGCGCACCGCTCATGGTGCCGCCGGCCTTGGGCAGAGCGGCGTTCGCGGTTGTGGTGACGGCTGATACTTCGGAGTCAAGCGTTGTTAGATGTGAGTTGATGGCGGTCAGATCAACGGTGAGAGAATAGCGGGCATCGCTTTGCGCGGCGGTGTAATAGGTGGGATTGACGACGGACGCCGGCGGTTCGACGCCTTCGCCGCCTTCCTGAACGACAATCGGAGTCGCACCGAGGACGACCTTGTGGCCGGGGCTGTCGTTGGTCAGCGCGGAGATGACGAGCCAGAAGGTGACGGAATCATCGGAGAGATAGAGATTGGTTTCCTCGTTGGTAAAGACGGCGAGCGCGTGGCAATCGGCGGGCGCGCCACCGTTCCAGGCATTGAGGGTAAGGCCGGTGTTGAGGCTGCCGCTGGCGATGGTCTGGGACATGATCGGCAGGCCGGTGCGCGGCTCGGCTTCCTTGACGTCCACGGTGATGGAATCAAAATTCGAGACATCCACGAGGGTTGAACCGTAGAACAGGCCGAGTTCGATCTGGAGATCGACGCCGTTCCAGAATTGCGGGTTGGCGCCGGTGAGGACGTCGTTGATGCTGCCCATCTGGGAGGTGTCGATGGCGAGGCGGATTCTTTGGTTAACAATTTGCATGGTAAATCAATTCAAAATTAAAAGTTCAAAATTAAAAAAAGGGACAAGACACCCTCACCCCGGCCCTCTCCCGTCCGGCCGGGAGAGGGAGAAACGATTTCAGCGTTGGCGGTTTGGTTTTCACTGCGGAGTTGTCTGGATTATCCCGCCGGAAATCTTGAACGAATGTTTCGTCGTGCAGGCGCCCAGCATTGAGCTCTGAACGTTTTGCACAACGGCGTTTAGCAGATAACGCGACGCGGTTTGCCGGCCCTTGACGCCGGCAATGAAGGTGACCAGGCCGGTCGTGGGGAACATCGTGCGCAACATCAGGAGATAAGTCTCGGCGGCAAGCTGGGTGGGCCAGAGTTGCGTGGTGTCGAAGGTGATCTCGGTCTTCTGATTGCCGCGGTCGTAGAACTGCATGGCCGTGGCGCGGAAGAATTGCGCGGGCTGGATGTTGCCCGAGTTTGCGATGCGGAGATTCGTCATCGGAATGGGGTCCGGTGAATCCGCGAGCACAAAGTTGCCTATTAAAATCTTCATAGATTTTCATAAGTAAGCGGTGAGCGGTAAGCGGTGAGCAGTTCGGACGGCTCACTGCTGACTTTCTGTCTGCTTACTATTTTCATGTCACGGTGAGGGTCCACAGCGGATTGGCGGCGCCGGAGGTCCAGGTGCGTTTGCTCGTGAATTCGATGGCATCGAAGCGATGCTTGGCGGCGTCATACATGAACGTCGCTTGTTTCGGACCGGCCTTCTTGATGGTGGCGGTCAGGAAATGCGCTCCATTGCCGCTGCCGGTGATGACGAGGTCGGTGTTGAGGAGCGAAAGCGACTGGCCGGGTTGCACGTAGCCGCTGCCTTGATAGGCGAGAAGCGTGGCGACCTGCGCCTGGGTAAGGTTGCTGGGCGCGAACTTCGCCGTCGCGGTCAGTTCCTTGAGCGTCATGTCCACAATGCCAAAATCGTCGGCATTGATTTGATTGACGGCCATGGCGAGGTCAATTTCGAAACCAGCCATCGAGCCGATGGCGTTGAAGGGCGAGGAACCGTACGAAGCGGTGTAAATGTCAGTGATGATTTGCGTCTCGTCGAAGGTGGTGTCGGCGAACGTGGCGCTGGCGATGGTTTCCCAGGCGGAGGCGGTATTGGGCTGGACAGTGGGGTCGCCGAGGCAGGTAAATTCGATGTCGCCGAGAAGCGTGTCCGTGGGCTTTAGCCGGAGTTGCGGCAGTTTGGTAACAGCAGCGCGCGGGTAAGTGATGGTCTGGCCGGCGTTGCTGGTGCCGCCGTATTTAGTGATGATGACGAGCGGCAAATCAATCGAGCCAAAGATGGAGGCGCCGATCTGTGTGACGCTGTAGGGGAAACAGGCGGCCAGGCCGGCGCTGGAAAGCGCGCCGACCGGCTGGCCGATGACGACGGTCATCTGCGATTTCATGCGCTCGTCGAATGTGCCCGCGAGGTCGGAATCCACCTTGAAGGTTTCGCGCTTGAAATCGGCCTTGATGCCCTTCTTGAAATAATAGGAATAGCCATTCCAGGTGACGATGGCCGGCGAGACAATGATATTGGGGAGGACGGGGCTGGACATAAAATTAAAAGTTAAAAATTAAAAATGCAAAATGGGGGAAGGAGCGCGTCTCCAAATTTTTGATTTTGAATTTTGCATTTGGTTTCAAGTGGTGAGGATCAATGGGTTGTTGATGAGATAACCCGCGAGAAAGGCACGGGCTTTCAGGGTTAGTCCGGTGCCGGGCGTGAATGGCGTGGTGTAAAAAATGCCATTGCGCGGGGAGGGGTTGCTGCCGTCCAGGGTGTAAAACATCGCCGCGCCAGCGGTCGCGCAGGTGAGGGTGTAAGTGCCGGAGGTGTTTGAGAATGCAGGCGTCGCGGCCTGGGGCAAAATGGTGGCCAGACCGCCCGAGGTCTTGAACATGCAATCGTAGCTCAGATGGTTGGGGTCATTGCCAAGGCTGATGGCGGGCGTTTGGGCGAGGACGGGGCCGTTGGCGCTGTCGGGCTGGAAATGATGCAGAAGGCTGCAAACTTTTTCCGCGGCGTCGGCGGCCGGAAAGTTGGTGCCGGAATTCGGATCCTGATTGATGGGAACATTTTCGATGACGCGGACGACAATTTTTATTTCGTCGAAAAACGGACCAAAGACGTTCTCGAAATTTACGCTGGCGGTGGGCGTGAGCAAAATGGCCACGAGACCGGTCTTGCCACCCTGCTCGTTCAACGGCCCCAGGCCGCGCTCGATTTCGCTCTCGATGTCGGCAATGCGCTCGGTGAGGACGCGGACGTCCGCGAAGGCCGGGTCTGATTGCAGACGATCGGCGCATTGCTGCTGTAGTTGGGAAAGGATGGAGCTCAAGCAAATAGGGGGTTGAAAACTGATGGCAGTATTGCTAAGACACACTGGCGTGAGTTGGTATCTACGCGCATCAAATGAACCCAAACGAAGAGAAGCCATTTCCGGGGGAGGTCACGGAGGCAAAGCGCAATCCAAATGGATACGTCTATCGGATTGCCGGACAATTCGGCCCGAACGATCGAGTTCCGCCCGATGCAATTATAGGAGCCTGGAAAGTGGACGCGAACGGGAACATTATTGGTAGTTTTGTGAAAAATAAGAACTACGACCCGAATCGTTGGCCAGCACCAACGACATAAGATCTGACGCTCGCGCACTGCTGGCCGTGAACCGGAGCCGGAGCGCTGCCGAGAAATGCCAATTGATTGGCACGAATTCATCGGTAAACCTCCCTGGCTGCTTGAACCGCGGTTTTCCCAATTTCGTCGTAGGCAGGCAGGACTTTGGGATCGGCCTGTTGCGAAACATGCCTGACGAGCGAGAAGAATGCTCCGGAAGAATTGCCAGGATTCCAAAAGTTGGGTGTCCAATCGTTCGGCACGAGCGCCCAGGAAACTTGTCGACCTGTGTACATCTTGAAAGCGCCTTTCACCACTTTCAGATTGCCGAACTCCCCGGCGCGATGACCGTATGTTTCTGCGATGGCCGGAATGGTGAGGAATTTCGCGCGGACAGGGTTGATGGCTCCGCCGAGGAAACGCTGGCGGACGCCGGTTTGGTTGACGCTGATCCGAACGGAATCCGGGGTGGCCTCAAACGTGGTCGCATTGGCAGCGCGTCGCCAGAAGTGGGTGGTGGGAAATCCGCGCTTGTTCGGCGGCAACGCCAGGAAATGGCGGATGAAAAGTATGAGAACGGCCCGTCCCATGGCCGTGTTGGCCGCACGGCCCTTAACGGAGGTTAGCAGCCGGTGGATCGCCGGTTTGGCGCCTTCCGTGATTTCAATGGTGGTTATCATTGGGATTGCAGTGGCGGTTGCGGGCTCGCGCGTTTAGAGATTCCGTGTCTGCCGGCGTGAGGCAATGCGCCGGGAGCGGGTGAGCAGTTGGGTCTCGCCGCCGCGCTGGACATCGGCGGGAACGAGCGGGTCATCAGGTGTGCTGACGACTTCCTTGCAGTCAGCGATGCGGGTGAGTTGATCGTTGGCCTTGGTGATTTGATTGCGCTGGTCGTCGGTGAGTTTCAAGCCAGGAACGGCGGCTTGCATGGCCTCGATGATGAGGTAACACGCGGCCCATTTGAGTTCGGGCGGAATGGTGAGCGGCGTGGCGCTGATGTGATTGCGCGGGCAGCCCTCGATCTTGACGCGGATGCGGTTCACCATGTCGGTCATGATGCTGGTGAAACGGTCCGACTGCCCCGAAGCCAGCGCGGTGGAGTTCAGGGCGGCGACCTGCGCGCCGACCAGGTAGTTGTTGAGGTCGGTCAGCGAGATGGTGATCCAGGCGGGCATGGGGTTTCAGGGTGTTGAGATTAGATGCGCCGCCGATTGCCGTCTTCCAAGGAACCCGGTGGAGGAGCCGGGGAGGAATAAAGATCGGCAACCGGCGGACGCGAAGGGTTCAGCTCACTATCCATTTGCGGAGGCCGCCGCTGTAGGTGACGATGATCTTGGAGTAATGCTCGACGGTGATGGCGACGAGCTTGGCGCTGAGCTGCTGGACGAACACGCGCACAAGTCCCCCACCCTGCTCGCCGCTGAACGCGGAAACGAAGCGCTTGATGTTGGACGGGTCCTCGGTGTCCACACCGTCCTCGGCGTAGAAACCGAAGATGAGGTTCGAGACGATTTCTGACTTGGTAGAGGCGGAGGTCTGGTAACGCTCGCGGCTGACCATCACCTGGTCGACCATGAGACGCGCGGCGAGCTGCTCCGGCGAATAATTGGCAATCATGCCGAACGCGGTCGAAGTGCCGGACTGGCCCTCGTAGCTGAGGCCGCGCTTGTTCCAGGCGGTGTCGCCGTAGAGAATGCGGTTCGGCCGGATGCCGGTGGCGGTGGTGGCAGTGAGCAGGTCGGTGAGGAGGTCGCGGTCGGGATTTTTTCCGGCGGTGGTGTCCCAGGTGACGGCGGTGTTCGTGGCGGCCGCGGAGATGGCGGTGATGCCGCGGCGGAATTCATTGCGATACAACCGGCGCAGGAGCTTGGCGACCTTGTCATTCTGCCAGTTGGGGCCGCTGACGTTGTCGAGGTCGGCGATGTAAGTAAGGCCCTTGTTGATGGTCTTGTCCGTGACGTCGCTGGCCGTGAACTCGACGCGCTTGAAGTCGGAGCCGATGGCGCGCTGGTCATCCACGACCTCGGAGAGGAACTCCTCGGCGTTGGCGGCCTTTTTCCATTCGAAACGACGGCC
>DATMLG010000175.1:0-12909 GCA_035570675.1 Verrucomicrobiia bacterium
CCCCGGCGCGCACCAGCGACGACACCACCGTGAATTCCCCCGCTTTCACCGGCCGATCCGTGAGCAAACGATACTGCTTGCGGATCGTGTGCCGCGTGAATTGTTCCGTCAGCGAACGATTGGCCGTCGTGGTTTTCCCGAACACCATGACGCCCGAAGTTTCCTTGTCCAGCCGGTGGATGATCGCGAGGTCCGCCCACCGCGGTTCACGATGCCGCAGCCATTCGTAAATGCCTTCGCCCGCATACGGACTCGGCGCATGGGTGTTCATCCCCGCCGGCTTGTTCACCACCAGCAGGTGCTCGTCCTCAAAAATCACGCACGGCGCCGCATTCACCAAAAATTCCATGCGCCTCTCCATATCACCCACAGTCCGAGCAGCAGGTTCGTCAGCGCATGCGCGGTCATCGCGTCGCCCAGCCGGCCCTTCCAGCACACCAGGCCTTGAAACGCGAACCCGCACAGAATCCCCGCCAGCCATTGGCCATGCTCGAACCCGAACAACACCGAGGTCAGCACAAACGCCAGCGGCTGGAACCGCCCCAGCGGCACCGCCTCGAAATCCGGCTTGATGATGTAACGGTAAATAAACGAACGATAAAACACCTCCTCCAACGGCGGCACCACGAACGTCGAACCCGCCAGCCGCACGCCGATGAAAAACCACGCCATCGCCGCGCTGCCCGCGAATTGCAAATGCGGATTCCACGGCAGCCCCGCCGTTGCCGGTTGCGGGCACCAGCTTGACAGCCCGACCGATTTCAGCAGCGGGCAGAGAAATTTTTGCGTCAGGTCGTCCATGCTCGGGTAATGTCCGTCCAGCCCCACCCACATCACGAACACCCCCGCGCCCACCAACACCGCCTCCCAGCTCGACGCCCACCGCATCTCCGTCACCACCGGCCACACAGTCCAGACCAGCCACGCGCCCGCGACCGTTTTGGCCAGGTAAAACCAGTAACGCGAGCCTTCACCCAACTGTCCCTGGCACGCCGTGAGCGCCAGAAAAATCACGAACGGCACCACCCGCGCCAGCGCGGGGGAACTGCGCAACTTGATGCTCAGCGGGTCCACGCCGGAGAAGATAACCAACCCCCCGCCGCCAACGCCAATCATTTCACCGCCCGCCGCATCTATCGCGTCAATATCAACAGGTTTGTCTCCCCGGCCTCTGTCACCACCGTCGCCGACTCCTCGTCAATCGCCACCACCCGCCCCGCTTCCACCCGGCTCCCCACGGAAACCAGATCTCCATTGATGACCGCCGTCGGCCGCTTCGCGCTGTAGAAAATTCCCTCCAACTTATACACCACTGCTGCTGGCTTCGGCGTCTCTGCTGTCGCCGCCAAAACATTTGTCGCGCCCGCGTCCGCGCTTGCAACCACCACCGGCGTTGACGCCACCGTCGTCCCCGAAGTTGGCGTCTCCGTTTTTGCCGCCGTCGAAGTCATCGCCGCAACTCTCGGCGCAACTATTTTCGCCGGCTCGCTCGCTTGCGTCGCCGCACCCGTGTTTCCGCGCACCACCAATTCAACACTCCCCGCGCGATACCACGCCCAGATCAGCACGCCCGCCATTACCAGCATCGCCGCGATGATGAACGGCAGCGTGAAGATCGAGCCGCCCCGCGCGTGCGCGTCGGCCTCCACCGGCAGCAAATCCGGGCCGTCGGCGCTGCTCGCGCCCGCCGGTTGCGCCTTCCGCGCCTTTTTCAATGCGTCGTTGATCAAACTCATATTGCCGGCAACCATTCATTTAAATGTTGCCTTCCAGTTCCCGGATCGCCCGGCCCGCCAGGCGGAAATTAATCCGCTCGCTCTTCTCCACGTACGCCGCCAGCAGCGCCTTGTCGCACACCGCATTTATCAACCGCGGCAGGCCCTTGCTGTAACGGTAGATCCGCCACAGCGCCGGTTTCGTGAAGGTCGGGATGCCATGCGACCCGGATACCATCAGCCGATGCTGCACATACTGTGCCAATTCATCCCGGTCCAATGCGTTCAGGTGATACCGCACCGTGATCCGCTGCCGCAACTGCCGCAACCCATGGTCGTTCAGCCGCTCCCGCAGTTCCGGCTGCCCCATCAGCACGATTTGCAGCAGCTTCCGCTCGTCTGTCTCCAGATTGGACAGTAGCCGCACCTGCTCCAGGAGGTTGTTGTCCAGCGTCTGCGCCTCGTCCACCACCAGCACGCACTCCCGGCCCTCCGCCATCTGGTTCAGCAAAAAATCATTGATGATCGCCACCATCTCCAGCCGGTCCGCCCCCGCCACGTTCAGGCCGAACTCCGTTGCAATCGCCTTCAGCAACAGGTCCGCGTCCAGCGCCGGATTCAGGATCACCGCCGTCGAGAAATTCGGGCCCAGTTGCTCCAGCAACGCCCGGCACAATGTCGTCTTTCCCGTGCCCACCTCGCCCGTCAGTTGCACAAACCCCCGCCGCTCCTGGATCCCGTACAACAGATGATTGAACGCCTCGCGGTGCTTCCCGCTGTAAAACAGGAACCGCGGGTTCGGCGTGATGTTGAACGGCGGCTCGCTTAAACCGTAATATTCCAGATACACACCCGTTTCTGTAGCCCGAACCCCCTGTCTAGGAAAGCACAGAAATCAACCCCGCACTCCGAACCAACCGAAACCTCACGAGCTGAAACCCGCCCACGATCATTGATTGTTCCAGACGCGACAACCGGCGCCACCTCTCCTGGGGGAGAGGCTGGGTGAGGGCGAGCGTGAATCAAGTCTGCCAACCATCAACTTTTTTTGAACTTCATTACGCGGGAATACACGGGAATATCCGGGACTAAGCGGGAAGCGGCCAATTCCCACTTAATCCCGCTTAAGCTCCCGTTTATTCCCACCTTCGACCGCCTGATCATCCGTTGGTAGGGGCATCGATGGGAGGTGCAACTCGCACCTGCGATGACCGCTTTCCCATTCCCGCCCATTCGCGTATTTCGCGGTTCAATTCCGCGTTCCGCATTTGCTCAAGCGGCCTTAAGCGGCCCAGACTCCGAGTGACATTCCGCACTCCGCACTTCGAATTCCGCACTCAGAGATGCGGGAAATCAACCACTTACGCCGAATTATCCGGGAAACAGCTCACCGCTCACCGCTTACGGCTCACTGTCCGATAGATTGTCAAAGAACCTGCCCGCGCACAACCGCGCAAAAATCCCAAAATCATTGGGTCTCTTTCCTCCTCTTTGCATTCCGCACTCCGGTCTCCGAATTCCGCACTCAGACGCCTCGTGCCTTCCACCAACGGCCAAGAACATATCCAGAATTCCCGTCTTGTCAAATTCTGACGAAAATGGATTGTCTCATCGAGTTAACCTTGGGCGGCCTTGCTGCGCTTCAACTCATCGCGAAGTTCACGCGTCCGGGTCATGTCTGGCTTTAGTTCGAGCGCCTTTTCAAAATCAGCCAGTGCGCCGTCCAGATCGCCCTTGGCCTGCTTCACCTCGCCGCGATTGCTGTACACTTGAGCAGAACCCGGTTTGAGTTCAGTTGCCCGGTTTATATCCGCCAGAGCACCGTCCAGGTCACCCATGGATTTTTTCACCAGACCACGATTATTGAAAGCCTCAGCCGAGTTGGGTTGAAGTTCCAACGCCCTGTTGTAATCGGCAAGCGCTCCATCAAAATCCTTCTTGGCGCGTCTCGCCTCACCCCGATTATTGTATATCTCAGGCGCATCGGGTTGAAGTTCCAGCGATTTGTTAAAATCAGACAAGGCGTCATCAAAATTTCCCTGATGCCGTTTCGCGTCTCCGCGATTGGCATGGTATTGTGCCTTGCCGGGATCGAGTTGAATCGCCTTGTCATAATCCACCAGTGCACCCTCCAAATCGTTCTGCAACCGTTTCAGCAGCCCGCGATTATTATACGCCGCCGCCAGCCCGGGTTTAAGTTCAATCGCGCGATTATAATCCTTCAACGCGCCTGCCAAGTCCCCTTTGACGCACTTAAGCTCCCCGCGATTATTATACGCTGACGCCAGCTCGGGCTTGATTTCAATCGCTTTGTCAAAATCCGACATTGCCCCGTCCAGATCGCGTCTGATCTTTTTCAGTATCCCCCGATTGCTGTAGGCGGAGGCCATGTCCGGTTTGAGTTCGATCGCCTTGTTGTAATCCACTAGCGCCCCGTCCAAGTCGCCTTTGTCTCGCTTCAACTCGCCGCGGTTGTTAAACGCTGCCGCCAAATCCGGCTTGAGTTCTATCGCCCGGTCATAATCCGTCAGCGCACCGGGAAGATCCTTTTTGGCCTTCTTTGCCAAGCCGCGATTGTTGTAGGCGGCCGCCATGTCCGGTTTGAGCTCAATCGCCTTGTTGTAATCTGCCAGCGCCCCGTCCAAGTCGCCCTTGTCTTTCTTCACCCGGCCGCGACTATGCCAGGCCTTGGCCAGAGTGGGATTCAGCGCAATCGCCTTGTTATAACCAATGATCGCGTTATCCAGGTCGCCTTCGGCCTTCTTCACATTTCCAAATTCATTCCAATGTTCAGCGAAGGTTTGGTCACGGTCACCTTTGGCGCGCTCGACATGGCCACGGTTTTCCTGGGCGGCCGTTAGTCCGGGGTTAAGGTCCAACGCCTTGTTGAAATCGGCCATTGCACCCTCCAAATCTCCTTTGGCCTGCTTCGCCTCACCCCGGCGGTTGAAGTCTTCTGCGGTAACTGACCTGGTTTCAATGTGAACGAACTGTTCCCAACCAACAATGTCATCCCGCTCCCCTTCCTGGAGATAATCATAGCTGCTCAAGGCATTCGATATGCCGAGCAACCCCACAAACTCGGTCATGCGCTCATTTTCAAAAATATATTGCTCCTTGTTCGCCGCGAGCAGTTCTTTGATTTTGGCCAGGGCGCCCGGCTCTCCGAGCAGGTCTTGAAAGAGCTCTGGCCGCCCCCCGCTGGACTCCCCATGCTCCTCGGCGTTTTCATCGAAGTAATTGGGGCAGGAATTG
This sequence comes from Verrucomicrobiia bacterium, assembly GCA_035570675.1. Taxonomy (GTDB): domain Bacteria; phylum Verrucomicrobiota; class Verrucomicrobiia; order Limisphaerales; family Pedosphaeraceae; genus DATMLG01. The sequence goes on from DATMLG010000175.1 coordinate 4,971, forward strand.
TAATCGTCAACCAATCGTCCATTGCGATAAAAAAAATAGTAGAAAACATCGTCGTCATGGACTGCAAAATGAAAAATGTCGGCGGGAACGGCCTTGGCTATTTCGCCGGAGATCTGCTCGTTTGGACTGGTATCCTCGGGGAAAACGCTTATCCACCCATCAATCGCCGGACCGATCAGGAATTTGCTGTCGGTACGCTGCGCAACCTTTTCAACCGCCGTTCGGACGGCCTCACGGTTTTCCGTTCTGATTTGGATTGATCCATAGAACGCGCCCATGCCAATTTTTTATCGGAAGGATGAAAATTTGACCAGATTAATTTGGCGGCTGTCAGGAGTCAGTTCGCTGGAATGCGCGGGAGCGATGCCTTCATCTCGTTTCCCAATTGTACATTTTGAATTTTTCCTTTTTAATCTGCTTTTCACCCGCGTTCCTGACATTTCCACAAACCTTGAATTTTCGCGTGATTTGCGTATTTCGCGGTCAATCTTTTCCCGTTCCACTTTGTGCCCTTTGTGTTCTTTGTGGCTAAATTCCGACTTCCAAAATATCAGGTGTAGGCTTTGCCTGCCGCCAAGAAAAGATATTTGACCTCCTGTCCTTTCGATACGTATGTTTCATACGACCGTTTGAAATGAATTCCCAGCTCAACCATGCCGCCGCCGAGGAACATTCCTCCGCCGAAACCCGGCGGCGCGTGCTGGATGCCGCCGAGCAGTTGTTCGCCGAGCGCGGCATCGAGGGCGTCTCCATCCGCGACATCACCCACGCCGCCGGCGTCAACCTGGCCGCCATCAATTATCATTTCGGCACCAAACAAGGGCTGGCCGCGGAAGTGATCAAACACTGCCTGGGCCCCCTCAACGCCAAGCGCCTCAAGTTGCTGGACGAAGTCGAAGCCCGGGCCAAGGGCCGGCCGCCGAAACTGGAGGCGGTCCTCGAAGCCATGATCCGCCCGGCGGTGGAGCGCGGATTCGACCAACAACCGGGCAGTGAAACCTTTTTGCGGCTCACGGGACGTTGCCTCAGCGAGCCAAACGTCGAAATCGAACAGCTCGTGCGCTCGCATTTCGAAAAACTCATCCGCCGGTTTGACGCCGCGTTTTTGCGCGCCCTGCCCGGGCTGGACCCGGAGGAATTGTTCTGGCGCATCAATTTCATCCATGGCGCGCTGCATTATTCGCTGCTCACCTGCGGCAAGCAAAAGGCGCTGCCCGTCAAGATGCGCAAGAATCTCGATGCCCGGGGTCTCATCCACCGCCTGGTGGCCTTCACCGCCGCCGGCTTGCGGGCCTCTGTCTTAACTCAAACCTCCGGACCACATTCTCGAAAAAAATGAAAGCAAACTTCTGTCCGCGGCGGCCCTCTGCTGGTAAATGCGGCATTTTTCTGTTGTCGGCGGCACTCCTGGCGTCCGGCTGCCATCACCAGCAACAGCCCGGCGGCATGCAGATGCCCTCGCCGGAAGTGGGCGTCGTGACCGTCGCCGCTGAAAGCGTATCCGTCACCACGGAGTTGCCGGGCCGGATTGATGCCGTGCGCACGTCGGAAGTTCGCGCGCGTGTCGCCGGCATCCTGCTCAAGGAGGTTTATCGCGAAGGTTCGGACGTGAACGCCGGCGATGTGCTGTTCCAGATTGATCCCGCGCCGCTTCAGGCGAGTTACGACAGCGCGCAGGCGGTCGTCGCGAAGGCGGAAGCCAACGTGAAACAAACGCAGGCCCAGTCGGATCGTTACCAGGTGCTCGTGGGGATTCACGCCGTGAGCAAGCAGGATTACGACAACGCCGTGTCCGCGGCGGCCCAGGCGAACGCCGACGTGCTGACCGCGAAGGCGGCGCTGGAAACCGCGAACCTGAATCTCGGTTACGCCACCGTGACCGCGCCGATCTCCGGCCGCATTGGCCGGGCGCTCGTCACCGAGGGCGCGTTGGTCGGCCAGAATGAAGCCACGCAGCTCGCCGTCATCCAGCAACTCGACCCCATCTATTTCGATTTCACCCAGTCCAGCGTTGATGTTTTGCGCCTGCGCAAGCAACTCGAGAACGGCCAGCTCAAGAGCATCGCCCCCGGCGCGGCGAAAGTCACGTTGCTGCTCGAAGACGGCTCGGTTTATCCGCAGCCGGGCAAATTGCTTTTCTCCGACGTCACCGTGGATCCCTCCACGGGCATGATCACCTTGCGCGCGGAATTTCCCAATCCGGACGGCTGGCTCCTGCCGGGCACCTTCGCGCGCGGGCGGCTGGAACAGGCGGTCAACAGCGAGGCCATCACCGTTTCCCAACGCGCCGTTGTTCACGGCGCGGACGGTGGCACGACCGTTTTCGTCGTCACGCCCGACAACAAGGTGGAAGTGCGGCCCGTGAAGGCCGAGACCGCCGTGGGCGACAAATGGATTGTGACCGACGGCTTGAAACCGGGCGAACGCGTCATCGTGGAGGGCCTGCAACTGGCCCAGCCCGGCGCGACCGTCAAGCCGGTGCCGTTCGCTCCCGCCACCAACACCCCGGCGGCCGCGGGGGCCAACCAATAATCTTCTGACGTCATGGCCAAATTCTTCATTGACCGTCCGGTTTTTGCCTGGGTCGCCTCCATTCTCATCATGTTGATGGGCGGGCTCGCGATCACCAAATTGCCCGTGGCGCAATATCCCAGCATCGCGCCGCCCTCCGTTTCCATCACGGCCATCTACGCGGGCGCGGACGCCGACACCCTGCAAAATACCGTGACCGCTGTCATCGAACAGCAGATGAACGGCCTCGACGGCCTGCTCTATATTTCCTCCACCAGCGAGTCCGCCGGCCAGGCCACCATCACCCTTTATTTCCGCCCCGGCACCAATCCCGACATCGCCCAGGTCCAGGTCCAGAACAAGCTCCAGTTGGCGACGCCGAACCTGCCGCAGGTCGTCCAGCAAACGGGTGTCGTCGTCGCCAAGGCCACGCAGAACTTCCTGATGTTTTTCACGCTCTCCGATACGAACGGTCGGTTGGACGAAATCGCCCTCGGCAATTACATCGCCTCGCACATCCTTGATCCCGTCCGCCGCGTGGACGGCGTGGGCGAAGCCGACCTGTTCGGCTCGGAGTACGCCATGCGCATCTGGATGGACCCGGCCAAATTGAACAGCTTCAACCTCACCGCGGGCGATGTCATCACAGCCATCCAGGCGCAAAACGTGCAGGTTCCCGTCGGCCAGATCGGCGACCGCCCCGCCATCTCGGGCCAGGAACTCAACGTCTCCCTGCAGGGGCAGGCCACCCTGCGGACGCCGGAGGAATTCGGCAACATTCTCCTGCACGTCAATGCCGACGGCTCCCGCGTGCGTCTGCGCGATGTCGCAAAAATTTCTCTCGGCGGACAAAACTATGTCACCCAGGCGCGGGTCAACGGCGTGCCCGCCGCCGCCGTGGCCATCAAGCTGACGCCCACCGCCAACGCGCTCAACACCGCGGAATCCGTGCGCGCCAAGGTCGCCACCCTGGCCAAATTATTTCCACCCGGCGTGAAGGTGGATTATCCCTACGACAGCTCCACTTTCGTCCACATCTCCATCGTCGAGGTGGTGAAGACGCTCGTCGAGGCGATCGCCCTGGTGTTCGTCGTCATTTATATCTTCCTGCAAAACATCCGTGCCACGTTCATTCCGACCATCGTCGTGCCCGTCGCCTTGCTCGGCACCTTCACCGTGATGTATGCGTTCGGCTTTTCCATCAATGTGTTGACGCTCTTCGGCCTGGTGCTGGCCATCGGCCTGCTCGTGGATGACGCCATCGTGGTCGTCGAGAACGTGGAACGCATCATGAGCGAGGAGGGCCTCTCGCCCCGCGACGCCACGCGCAAGGCGATGGATCAGATCACCGGCGCGCTCGTCGCCATCACCTCGGTGTTGACGGCGGTGTTCATTCCGATGGCGTTTTTCGGCGGCTCGGTCGGCGCGATTTACCGCCAGTTTTCGCTGTCCATGGTCGCCGCGATGTTGTTCTCCATTTTCCTGGCCATGTCGCTCACGCCCGCGCTGTGCGCCTCTCTGCTGCGGCCCGTGGAAAAGGGTCATCATCACGAAAAGGGCGGTTTGTTCGGCTGGTTCAACCGCGGCTTCCAGGCCAGCACCAATAAATATCAAAGCCTCGTCGCCCGAATCTTGAAAAAAGCGGCGGCGTATCTGCTCCTTTACGCGGTCATCGTGCTTGCGGTCGGCCTGCTGTTTGTGCGCCTCCCGACGTCCTTTCTGCCCGAGGAGGACCAGGGTTACTTCATCACCTCCATCCAGTTGCCTGTCGGCGCGACGACGGAACGCACCCTGAACGTCATCAAACAGGTCGAGGCTTATTACAAAAAGCAGCCCGAAATTGACGAAGTCATCGCCCTGGCCGGCTTCAGCTTCAGCGGCCGCGGCCAGAACAACGGCATTGCCTTCGCGCGCCTGAAGGACTGGAGCGAGCGGCGCAGCGCCGAACACCGAGTGCAGGCCATCATCGGCCGGGCGTTTGTCGGTTTGTCCGCCATCAAGGACGCGATCATTTATCCCGTCAATCCGCCCGCCATTTCCGAACTCGGCAATTCCGCGGGCTTCGATTTTGAACTCGAAGACCAGGGCTCGCTCGGCCACGCCCAGTTGATGGCCGCGCGCAATCAACTGCTCGGCATGGCCGCGCAGAATCCCCTTGTCGCCGCCGTGCGCCCCCAGGGCCTGGAAGACACCGCCCAGTTGAAAATCGACATTGACCGTGACAAGGCCAGCGCCCTCGGTGTCGCCCTGGCGGACATCAATACCACGCTCGAAGCCGACTTCGGCTCCGCCTATGTCAACAACTTCGTGGACGGCAACCGCGTGCAACAGGTCATCGTCCAGCTCGACGCGCCCTTCCGGATGCTGCCGGATGACGTCGGCAGGGTGTTTGTGCGCAACGCCGCCGGCACCATGGTCCCGCTCTCCGCCTTCACCTCGATGCACTGGACCTATGGATCCCCGCGCCTCGAACGCTACAACGGCTTTCCCTCCCTCGAAATTGTCGGCACCGCCGCGCCGGGAAAAAGTTCCGGCGTCGCCATGCAGGCCGTGGAAGACATGGTCAAAAAGCTTCCGCCCGGCATCAGCGGCGAATGGACCGGGCAATCCTACGAGGAACGGCTCTCCGGCTCGCAGGCGCCCGCGCTGTTCGCCATCTCGCTGCTCGTCGTTTTCCTGTGCCTGGCCGCGCTTTACGAAAGCTGGTCCATCCCCTTTGCCGTCATCCTCGTGGTGCCGCTCGGCGTCCTCGGTGCCCTGCTGGCGGCCACGTTGCGCGGCATGCCCAATGACGTTTATTTCAAAATCGGCCTCCTCACCACCATCGGTCTCTCGACCAAGAACGCCATTCTCATCATCGAATTCGCCAAGGACATGCAACTTCAGGGCAAGGGCCTGATCGAGGCCACGCTCGAAGCCGTGCATCTGCGCCTGCGGCCGATTTTGATGACGTCCTTTGCGTTTTTCTTCGGCGTGCTGCCGCTGGCGCTCAGCACCAGCGCGGGTTCCGGCAGCCAGAAAGCCATCGGCACCGGCGTCGCCGGCGGCATGATCTCGGCCACGGTGCTGGCCATTTTCCTCGTGCCGGTCTTTTTCGTCGTGGTGCGCCGCATTTTCAAGCCCCGGTTGAGCCGGCACGACCTGGCGATGCGCGCCCCGGCGGATGGCCGGGAGACTCCGGGTTCAGATAAAATTCCATGAAGAAGCTTTTTAACTTTGCCGCATTGCTGGGAATTGCCCTGGCCGGCTGCACGCTGGCGCCGAAGTATCACCGGCCGGCGGCGCCGGTGTCGGACGGATGGCCGGATTATTCTGCCACGAACGATGCCGCCGCTTCCAGTAATGCCGTCGCCGGCATCGGCTGGCGGGAATTTTTCAACGACCCCCGGCTGCAACAACTGGTGGGCATCACCCTGACCAACAACCGCGATTTGCGTGTGGCCGTGTTAAACGTCGAATTGTCCCAGGCACAGTATCGCGTCACGCGCGCGACCCTGTTTCCCCAGGTGGATGCCACCGGCAGCTACACCCGCCAGCGTTCCCCCAGCTATCTCCTGTTCCCCGGCGAAAGCGTCGTCAACAGCCAGTACAGCGCGGGCATCGGCACGACGGCGTATGAGCTCGACCTGTTCGGCCGCGTCCGCAGCCTCAAGAAACAGGCCCTGGAAAATTATTTTGCCACGGAAGAGGCCCGCCACGGCGCGCAGCTCGCCTTGGTCGCAGCGGTCGCGACGGAATATCTCACCGAACTGGAAAACGACGAGCAGATTGCCATCGCCCGCCAGACTTTGGAAACCGTGCAATCGGCCTATGATTTGAACCGGCAAAGTTACGAAGTGGGCAACGCGTCCGAACTGGACGTCCGTTCCGCGGAAGCACAGGTGCAGACCGCGAAGGTGAGCATTGCCGGCTATCAATTGCAACGCAACGCGGCGGAGAACGCGCTGGTCCTGCTTCTGGGCGGCCCGCTGCCGACGAATCTGCCGGCGGCCCAGCCGTTGAACGGGGAAAAAATCCTGGCGGATTTGCCGGCGGGATTGCCGTCCGAATTATTGCAGCGCCGGCCGGACATTCTGGAGGCGGAGCATGAACTCGAGGCCGCCAATGCCAATATCGGTGCGGCGCGCGCGGCCTTTTTTCCGTCCATCTCCATCACGGCCAGCGCGGGATTTTCCAGCGACGAATTGGCACATTTGTTCACCGGCGGCTCGGGGACCTGGCTGTTTAATCCGCAAATCACCCTCCCGATCTTCACCGGCGGGCTGAACAAGGCGAACCTGGACATTGCCAACGTCGAAAAGAACATTGAAATCGCGAATTATGAAAAGGCGATTCAAACGGCATTTCGCGAAGTGGCTGACGCCTTGTCGGCCAAAAATCTGTTGGCGCAGCAAATCACCGGTCAGGAAGCGCTCGTGCAGGCCGAACAAGTTCGTTACGACCTGGCGAACGCCCGGTATCGCAACGGGATCGACAATTACCTGATAGTGCTCCTGGCGCAGCAGGACCTTTACATCGCCCAGCAGTATCTGGTGACGCTCCGCTTTTCACGCCTGTCCAACCTGGTCACGCTGTACCAGGCGCTCGGCGGTGGCTGGCACGAAAATACCGCGCCATAGGAGCAGTCAGTGATGGCCGGCGCTTCAATGGCCGTCTTCGTAAGATTCCCTGTACTGGCATGAGCGGCCGATTATATCAATTGAGACTTGCGATTTGACGGTAACGGAAGAAAAGCCGCAATTTCGGAACCCCGGTTGGGCCGCTCAGGGATGAAACAGTCGGAAGTATTGGTCGCCCTTGGCCATTGGCGCCAGCACGAAGAATTGCGAAGAGTTCGTTGAAACCGTCTGCGGCATGTTTGTCCAGCCCGAAGCTAGCGCCAGGTTCGTTTTCGCTTGGAGCTGGAAGCCCGACGCGGTATTGGGCCAGGCAATCATTACATTCGTCCCGGCGCGTGAGATGCTCAGCGCCGCCGCCGGCGTCGTCAACAACTGGATGACCTGCGTGGACCAGACGTCGTTGTTGGCCGGATCGGACGGATACATCTCCACAATCCAAAAATTGTTCGCGTTGTTGGGGTCAACCGAAATCGTGCTGTAATCGCCCCACCGGCTGAACGGCGGCAGCCCCTCAAACGGGTCAATCAAGGTCTCGTCATCCCCATGATAACTGACCACGCCCGACTGCAGAACAATCGGACTGCCGAACGTGGTGACGCCGCCCACCGTCTGCCCGGTGATCGCGAAGCAGCTTACGAATGTGTCAAGGCTGGACCCGTTGCAGGTGACCATCACGGTGCCGCTCGTGTTTGCTGCAATCGCGGGGAAAAATAAATCCAGGTCGGAGTTCGTGATGACGCCCGATTCCAGCAACTTGTGGCTGGAGGCGCTCACACGATACCAGACGATCGCAATCCGCCCGTTGACCT
>DATMLG010000176.1:0-16201 GCA_035570675.1 Verrucomicrobiia bacterium
AGGAGGAGGAAACAGAATCCTCACACCGCGCGAAAAGTGTTCCGGTGCACCAACTCAAGCCTTCGAAGACTTCAACAAAACCGCCCTCCCATCCGACCATCGTGATAAAATCGGTCACCACTGCTCGCGATGCCAGTGAACTTAAGAACCTAAAGCGGCAGAAGATAACCGCCCGCTTCGCCAAGAAGGTTTTGTCCATCGCGCTGTTGTTGGCGGTGGGCCGGTCGATCGCGGAAGCGCAGTCTGCGCCGGCAGCGGCAGCTGCCATGGCCGGGGCAGCGCCGTCTCCCTTCAGCCCGACGATTCCGAACGCCAATGCGCCGGTTGGCCCCGCGCCCGAAGGCATGGTGTGGATTCCCGGCGGTGAGTACTCGATGGGCTGCACCGTGCCGGATGAAGGCATTTGTACCCAGGCCACGCTCGCCTCGACGAAGGACGCGCAGCCCATCCACCGGGTGTACGTGGGTGGCTTCTGGATGGACATCAACGATGTGACCAACGAAAAGTTTGAAAAGTTCGTCAAGGCCACGGGCTATGTGACCGTGGCGGAAATCGCGCCGACCAAGGAGCAATTTCCCACCGCACCGCCGGAGAATCTGGTGGCGGGATCCACAGTCTTTACGCCCACGGCGCAGCCCGTGCCGTTGGATGATTACTTTCGATGGTGGCGATATGTGCATGGGGCGAACTGGCGGCATCCCACCGGGCCGGACAGCGGCTTGAAGGGGAAGGAAAATTATCCCGTGGTGCAGATTGCCTATAATGACGCCGTGGCCTACGCGAAATGGGCGGGCAAACGGCTGCCCACGGAGGCGGAATGGGAATTCGCGGCGCGGGGCGGGCTTTCCGGGCAGGCCTATGCGTGGGGTGCGTCCCTGAAACCCGGGGGCAAATGGATGGCCAACATTTATGAAGGGCAGTTTCCGGTGAAAGACACGGGCGCGGACGGTTTTGCGGGCATTGCGCCGGTTGCCCAGTATCCGCCCAACGGCTACGGACTGTACGACATGGCAGGCAACGTCTGGCAATGGTGCAGCGACTGGTATCGGCCCGATTACTATGCGCAATTTGTGGCGAAGGACGGCGTGGCGCGCAATCCGCAGGGGCCGGACACCGGTTATACCCCCGGCGACGACCAACCCCAGCGCGTGCAGCGGGGCGGTTCGTTTCTTTGCACGGACCAGTATTGCACCCGTTACATGATGGGCACGCGCGGCAAGGGGGACGTGGACACCGGCAGCAATCACCTCGGCTTCCGTTGCGTCAAGGATGCCGGGGCAAAGTAGAAGGAAGGTTTGGGGGCGACGAGGCGGAGATTTCAACCTGCGGGCAGTCCGTTTGCGGGTCAGTGACGCCACATCGGGGCGACTTGGTGTCCAATTTCTGCGGGGTTTTTTATCGGTGACGACGGAATCAGCGGTCAATTCAACCGTGAATCGAATTCTCAAATTTGTGCGGACGACGCTGGCGGGCGGCGTCCTGTTCCTGCTGCCGGTGGTCGTGGTGGTGATCATCGTCGGCAAGGCGCTGGCGATTGCGCGCGAGATCGTCACTCCACTGGCCACGCGCCTGCCGGTGGAATCGGTCATCGGCCTTGAAACGCCGAAGCTGCTGGCCATTACACTGCTCGTTTTGCTTTGTTTTCTCGCCGGTGTTTTCGCCCGGACCAGGCTGGCGCAAAAAATGGTTGCCCGGCTGGAGACAACGGTGCTTTTCAATGTGCCCGGTTACGAGTTTTTCAAGGGTGTGAGCAGAAGCCTGCTCGGCCAGGAAAAACATCTGGCGCATCCCGTCGTCCTTGCGCGTATCGAAGACGCCTGGCAAATCGCCCTGCTCATGGAGCGCCTGGAAGGCGGTCACGTGGCGGTGTTTGTTCCCGACGTGCCCAGCCCGCAATCCGGCTCCCTGTATTTCATGACCGAGGACCGGATCAAGCTCATGGACGTTCCGTCCGCCGCAGCGATGAAATGTCTGAAACGTTACGGACTGGATTCAAATGCCCTGCTCGGCAAACAACTGGCTTTGTTGAATCAAGAAACGAAATCCGGTATCGGCGACGCGGGCGAATAGGCCGGAACGCGGGGGGATTCGTGTCGCGCAAATTTGCGGCATTGGTGCAGGTTGTCCAAACATATCCCTCTCTGGAAGGGTGTCCTTCTGAAACACACCCCCACGCTGGCCGAAGTTCCCGGCCAAAATCGCCTGCTTCTGACACGCCATTTTCTAGCACGGAAGCCGTTGCTTATTCCGCAATTTGCAATCGCCGGGGTTGGTTGCTCGCATTACGCGGCACTCGTTCAGGTTCATCGCATGCATAATATATTGCGCTGCAGCGCTTAAAATGGACGCATTGCCATGGCATCAAACCAGCAATGGGGATAAGACAAGAGCCTCCACGATTTAAAATCGGGTGAGGCGGCGGAGGTTACTCCGTTCAGTCCAAGCAATTAACAACTACGAAGAAGGAAAAGTATGTCAAAGAAATCAGTATTCTGCATTGCCACGAGCCGGAGCCAGGCTGAAATAATCGTTGAGAACCTGAAAGACGCGGGTTTTTCCAACGATGACATCTCAGTTTTATTTCCCGACAACGAAACCTCGCGGGATTTCGCGCATGAGAAACACACCAAGGCCCCCGAAGGCATTGCGACCGGGGCCGGCACCGGCGGGGTGGTCGGCGGGGCGCTCGGGTGGCTTGCGGGCATCGGGGCTTTGGCGATACCGGGTGTCGGCCCTTTTATTGCCGCCGGACCAATCATCGCCGCCCTGAGCGGAGCCGCGGTGGGCGCCACGGTCGGAGGCATCGCCGGAGGCTTGGTGGGCCTGGGAATTCCCGAGCTGGAAGCCAAGCGGTATGAAGGGAAGATCAAGGAGGGGAACATTCTGCTTTCGGTCCATACCGAGAACTCGGATGAGATCAAGCAGGCCGAGCAAATCTTCAAGAATGCCGATGCCGAGGACATTTGCCGGACGGGTGAATCGGCCGCGCCCAAGAAAGAGGGCAAAACAAACTACACCGTTGGAACACGCTGACGGTCACGTGTCTCCCTGCGGTTGACCAGGGTCAACCGTGGGGAGCTGCAGACCACGAACAAACAAACAAACGAAAGAAATCATATGACCGTGGGCACAGTATTACTAATAATCTTGATTCTGCTCCTGGTGGGTGTGGTTCCCGCATGGCCTCACAGCCGTTCCTGGGGCTACGGGCCGGGCGGAACGGTGGGCACCATTCTGATCATCGTGCTCATCATGGTCCTGCTTGGCTGGATATGAGCGATTCATCAAGGGACGGGCGCCGCAACCGCCGCCTCGCGGTGAAAGCGGAATGGCGCGTGGATGAAATTCACCGCCCGGACCGCGAAATATGAAGACGTTCCATTGCGATGGCTGCGGCAACCTTGTTTTCTTCGAAAACGTGAATTGCGTGAAGTGCGGCCATGCGCTCGGCTTTTTGCCTTCAGGCCAGGAACTGAGCGCATTGGAACCGGGGAATGACGGAACCTGGCGGGCGCTGGCGCGGGACGAGGCCGGGCAGCTTTTCAGGTTTTGCGACAACGCCCGGCATCAGGTCTGCAACTGGATGGTCGAGGCCGGAGATGCCAATCCATTTTGCCGGGCCTGCCGGCTGAACGAGCTGATTCCGGACATATCGCTGCCGGATAATCTGACGAGATGGCAGAAGCTCGAAACGGCCAAGCACCGCATCATTTACACTTTGCTTCGGCTCGGTCTTCCGATGGATGCCGCGCCGGGGGAGGATCGACCATCGTTGCGGTTCAAGTTCGCCGCCGACCTGGCGGGGGCTGACCCGGTGGTGACGGGTCATGCCGACGGCGTGATTACCGTCAATATTGCCGAGGCTGACGATGTGGAACGCGAGCGCCGCCGCCTGAACCTTCATGAACCGTACCGGACTCTGCTGGGGCATCTGCGCCACGAAGTTTCCCATTACTATTGGGACCGGTTGATTGCCGGGAGCAAATGGCTGCCCAGGTTTCGCGCATTGTTCGGAGATGAAACGGCCGATTACGGCGCGGCCCTGGACCGATATTACAAGCACGGACCGCCCCAGGACTGGCAGGCGCGGCACGTGAGCGCCTACGCCAGCGCGCATCCATGGGAAGACTGGGCGGAAACGGGGGCGCATTATTTCCACATCATGGACATGGTGGAGACGGCGGGAAGTTTTGGAATGACTCTGGCGCCGAAACATCCTTCGGCGGAAACCATGACCGCCATTCCGCAAAAGGCGTTTGACCAGAACCAGAACTTCGACCTGGTACTCAAGAACTGGTTTCCGTTGACTTACGCGCTTAATTCGATGAGCCGGGGGATGGGCCTGTCCGACGTGTATCCATTTGTGCTTTCGCCGGCGGCGATTGAAAAGCTGGAATTCATTCACGAAGTCATGCAGACGACCCGCAAAGCCAAATGAATCTTCGAGTTGTAGCGAGCGAGTTCGCGGTGTCGGTGCAGATTGTTTGAGCGAACTCTCCTATCCACCCACCGGCACCGGTTCAGGGGCTGCGGAGGGCTCTTTGTCGTTCCATTGCCGGACCAATTGCCACGCGATGAAAGCCAGAAAAACGAAGGCACATATATTCTGGTAAAGGGATTCCCGGTGGTCATCCAGGCCGGCCAGGCAGGGCAGCAAAATGCCGTAGAGCAACATTTGCAGCGACATCAGCCTGCCTGCAATTCCCGGCAATGACTTGCGCAACAGCCATGACAGAAACAGCAACATCGGCAACAGGACAATTGCCGCGGTTCCCCAAAAACCAAAGAGAAGATCGCTGAAATCTCCCAGCAAGCCGTAACCCAAGGCTGTGGCGGCGCCAAAGAGCAGGCTGATAATCACGGCGTGGTTGACGCCGGCCAGCGTCAGGCCGAGAACGAGCAGCGCGAAAATCAGGAGCCAGCCTTGTTCCGTTTCCCCCAGCACAGCGCTGGTGGTGGCGCCGGGCTGCGGCAGGGTGGGCAGGGAGATGCCCATTCCCTTGGTGGTGATGGCGTGGTCGAGGCGATAGGTCAGCACGGAGCCGAGGCCGTCGGCGGTGGGCTGGATGTCGCCGGGCGTCATGCAGCCTTCCGGATAATTGAGACGTGGCTTGGGGAGGTCGGGCAGATTGAGCGTGAGGGTGAAATCCCGTATTTCTCGCGGTTGGTTGACCTGGAAATACCAGAACGACATGCCGCGGCTTGTGAAGCCGATTTTCAGGTCGAGCACATCGCCGGGTTTGAGTTCGCGCTCCAATTCCAGCCCGGCATCCTTGAGGTGCATTTGCGGCAGGATGTCCTCGCCGTTCAAGGTGGCGTAGAGGCCGTCGTACATCGCGCTGCCCGCCGGGAGCGGAAACCGGAGATCGGCGGTGAGGGAACGGTCCTCGGGGTTTTTCAACCGCCAGGAAAAGGCGCACTGCGTTTCATAACCGCCGTAGAGGGCGGAGCCTTTCTTGCGAGGGTTCTGTTTCAGGGTGACCTCATGCCGCGCGGAAACAAACGGATTGGACGTGATGTCGTGCCGCACAATTTTCTTTCGCAGGATGGCAGGCTTGGTCTCATCTTCGGGTTCGAAGCGGTTGGTCACCTCCTCCTCCCAAAAAAGGTTCAGGGTCAATTCGCCTTGTTGTTGTTCTGGACCCCAGATGGTCTGGACGGCATTGTAGTTCGCCGTGGTTATGCGCCCGTGACTTCTTTGGAAGCTGGCGACGGTCTGGTGAAGATAGGAACGAAGGACCGACAACCCGCCGAGCAGGGAGATCACGAGAAAGATGGCCCACCACCACAGACCGCATTGGACGTATAATTTTCCCAATAAACCGGAGGCGGGAGCATCGGGCGAAGCGGATTTGCGAGGCAACAATGCGGCGAGGAACACGGCCAGCACGGCGGCGCCGAGAAAGAGGGCGAGCAGGGGTTGGACGTCGGAAAAATCACCGATTCGGGCGAACAATCTGAGCAAGATTTTCATGGCATTGATGTGTTTGATATTTGATTGATGCCATGGGCGGCCGAAAATCAGTACAGCAACAAATGCGGACACACCACGGCGGTTATGTTGCACCTTGCTCTGTAGAGGAAGCCAGGACGGGATGCAGACCCAATGCGCGACTCGAATTCCCGAGCAGCGCAAAGGCATTACAGGGCGTTCAGCACGTCCTGTCCATGATAATTCGGAAAAAGTTATTCACAGGCCCGGTCGGCTCTCCGGACGACGTGCTCCCGCCCGGACGTGCGTGTTTCGGCGAGGATCCTGATATAGATACCGGCGTGGAAGTATAGATACGGCGGCATCCTTACCGGGGGGCGGCCTGCCCTGGTGGAGTTTATCGAGTCAGGTTGCCAATCAGTACAGGTTCAGGCGCCTGGGAGCCGGCTTCGGTTGAATTGTCGGTCACCACGAGTGCGCCTTGGGTGATGTTGCCGATGAGGGTGGCCCTGGCCCTGGCTCCGTCCAGGCCAAGATGGATGGGACGAACAGAACGGTTGCCACGACCGGTGTAATTCACGTTGACGGCCGTAACCTCGCCCTGACTGACTTGCAGTCCATTGCCAAATTGTGTGGCATGCAAGCCCAGCAACCACAGGGAACCATTGTCCACTTGTGCGAGGGTGCTCGGATCGCCCCAAACCATTGTATTGATGAGGCGGGCGGTGCCTTGAAAATCGGGCCCCAGTTTGATGGCCACCTTATTGCTGGAGGAGATGGCCACCAACTCGGAGTTGACCATGTCGATGCGGCCATTGCCGCGTTCAAAATAAACCCCCACCTTGGAACCGTCGGTGCCATGGCCGTGGACAAAACATTCTTCAGGCCCACGGCCCTCTTGCTCGGTGAAGTGGATGCCGTAGAGGGAGCCGTAGACGAAGTTTTGGTAAAGCAGTTCGCGTTGGCAGTTGCCCACCCAGATGGCATCCAGATTCTCCTTTTGATAACCCCAGACCGAGCCAAATCCTGTCCGGCCAATGCTGTTGGTATAGAAATGATTTCCGGCCATGACGCGGGACCAGTAGTGTGGATTGAACATGACATTGCGGACTTCCCCGTCCTTGCTGCCGCCCCCGACCGCAACACCGGTGCGCAGCGGCGACCCCGACAGGTAATCGACATAATGCCGGTCACAGCGCATGGTCCTGAGGTCCAGGAACTGGTAAGGATTGCCGCAGTCGACATTAATTATATAGAGGTCAGCCCCCCGGCCTTGAATCAGGAAGGGATATTCTTTCCAACCGCCGACCGCCTGATCGGGATAGTTGAAGGTGAGACCGCGCAACCCGGCACGGGCGAAAAGCGCGATGCCGGGATTTTGGTTGGTTCCCGGATAGATGTGGAACATGCTGCCGCCCCCGACGGTGTGATGTGGCACATCATAAACGCCCCGCAATTCGACCCCGCTCGGCACGACCAGCGAGTCGCGAATGATATAATTGCCGCCCGGGACAAACACAATGCCGCCGCCGTCTTTGCCAGCTTGCGCGAGCGCTTTTTGCACCGCCAGAGTATCGTCTTCCTCACCATGGCCATTGGCGTTCCAAGGCGCATCAGTGACCACATACAACACATCGCGCGCTGGACGCGACACCCGCGTCGTGTTTCCGTCGTAGCTGGGGAAGGAATCCAGCTTCACCGGTTTGTCGCTCACAAACAACTTCCCGGCCGCCAATTCACTCTTAATCGGGGGCGAATTCCTGGCAAACGTATTGCCCACCAGGGAAGCTCCCCGCACATTTGTGCCCAGAGAAATCTGCGTCTGGGCGTCCAGGAGCTTGGATGCGGTCATGGCCAGCACACCACCGGTCAGGGTGATGTTGCCGTGTGTGATCCGGCTGTTCTGCGCAATGAAACAGCCGCTTCCCTCCGAATACAGGGCCTGTTCGGCCGAAATATCACAGTCATTCAACATAATAGCCGCGCTAAAACGGCTGCCCAAGCGGAAGCCGTATTCACGTCCCTGAAAGGTGCATTTGGCGAACTCCATGCCAAAGGGATTGGTTTCCTGGACCTCGACGGCGGTCTGGCAATTGCAAATGATCATGCCATAGAACTGCGCATTTGCCCCCCCCCGCACGCCACGGGTCATTAAAAAGCCGTTTTGGTATCCGTCGATGAAAACATAGGCCACATACTCCCAATCGCTGCGTTCCATGCAGATCGCCGTGCCGTTGGTCAACAGCCACGCGGCCAGAGGTCCATTGGCGGCCGGCGCGTTCGGCAGACTGCTTTGGCACCAGTAATCCGGCGAAAAATGGATGTTCTCCAGGCGGCCAATGTCCGTGGTCATATCGTAGCGAACTCCTACGCTCAGGGGCGTGCCATAGACATTATGCACGTAGTGCAATTCATTTCCCCTGGGCCCGATCCGGATGCCCAGATATGGATTAACCAGAGTCAGGTTCTCAAAGGTGGCGTTGTCCCCGCCCGTCTGAATCAGGCAATAAGGATAGGCAGCGATGTCCTGGGCCGTCTGCTCGGGATACCAAATGGACAAGTCTTTGATGCCGGCGCATTGGCTGACTCTTACAAAGGGCGTCCCGTTGGTATCGCCGCGGCCGGCATACGCCATCAGTACGGTGCCTTTTACGGCGGGACTGCTTAAGGTCGGCGCGGCCCATTCGCCGCGCAAGGTCACTGACGTGGGAATCTGGAGCGTCCCCTTGATGACGTAGTGGCCCTCGGGCACAAACACAGTGCCACCGCCGGCGCCAGCCATGCTATCCAGGGCCTGCTGAAAGGGTTTTGTGCAATCGGTTTTCCCATCACCCAACGCTCCGAAATCCAAAACATTATAACCGGCGACCACGGTGTCCGCGGTCGGATACCTGGTTTTAACGATCTTCCACTGAGGAGAGTTGGGGGTCGCCGCCGCGACGCTGCACCACAGGAGGCTCAGTATTAACTGTTTCATAAACTGTTCTTTCTTCAAAAAGACCGATGGTCATTTGCTCTTCGCACACGGCTTGGTTTTCCCCGGACACACCACGGCGGTTAACCTATGAAAAATACAACACACAATGCAAAACTAACGATTGAATGGATTTGAACCAGTTTACTCGTGGCCATTGTGCTGGCGCAGTAATTCCGCCATGTCCTTGTAACCATTTTCTGCCGCCCAGTACAAGGGCGTATCGCCGTGATAGGTCTTGGCATTGAGATCAGCTCCATGTGCGACCAGCAGTGCCGCCATGTCCTTGCGGCCCTCAGATGCAGCGACATGCAAGGGCGTCCAGCCGCTTCCATTTTGGGCATTGACATCAGCCTTATTGGCCAACAGCAATTCTGCCATTTCTTTGCAACTCCCTCCCGCAGCTTTATGCAGGGGAGTATCGCCAAAAGGAAAGTCAACAGCGTTGACATCAGCGTTGCTCGCCAGCAGTAATTTCGCCGTCTCTAGCACTGGTTTTGCCGTTTCTTTCTGGTCGTTCTTCGCCACCAGGTGCAGAGGCGTCATCCGGTCGTTGTCTGTGGCATTGACATCCGCTCCTTTGGCCAGCAGCAATTTTATCACGTCCCTGTTGCCATACAATGCCGCCCAGTGTAAAGGCGTCCTGCCATATTTATAGTCTTTACTGGAAACCAAGTCGGGTTTGGCTTTGAGCAGCGCCCCGACCTTTTCCACGTTGCCAACTGCCGCCGCGTCATAAACATTGAACTCGGCTCCATGCGCGAGCAGCAATTCCGCCACGTCCTTATGGCCCATACACGCAGCTAGGTGCAAGGGTGTGGCCCCGAAGTTGTTTTTGGCATTCACATCGGCATTGCTAGCCAACAGCAGTTCCGCCACGCCCTTGTGGCCCTCAGACGCAGCAACGTGCAAAGGCGTATAGCCGACATTGTTCGTGGCATTGACATCGGCCCTGTCAGCCAACAGCAATTCCGCCACGTCCTTGTGGCCCATAAACGCCGCCCAGTGCAAAGGCGTATAGCCGTATTTGTCCTTGCTAGAAACCAAATCAGGATTGGCTTTAAGGAGCGCCTTGCTCTTTGAGAAATTGCCACTCGCTGCCGCGTCATTAATCTTACTGCCATATTTGTACCCGCTCGAAGCGCACCCGCTGCCCAAAGCCAGCGCGACCAGCATTACGGCGGCGGGGCGAGGAATTAAGGAACGGCGAAACTGGCTAAAAAATGAGGGCGTGTTCATGTTTAGGATACTTTCCGCTCGGAGCAGAACGTCAAGCTGGAAAATCTTCCAAGATTTGCCCGAAACGACTTCATCTGGGATTTCCCGTTTGGTTTCTTGCCCACGACCAGCGTGGGGCCTTTTTCGTGATTTTCCTCCTGCTCCACAGGTTTGCAAGTCTTCTTTCCAGTCCGCTCCCGGTTTTTAATCTCATCCTCGCGGAGGTCTTGATTTGACAAAGCCAGGATTTGGGATAAGGTCGGGGGCGTTGGTGACGGTGGGCAGGAGGAAGCCCCCAGACATTTGAGATTTTGGATTTGCGATTTTAACGCAGAACGCAATGACAGGCTCTTTGACAATCTAATCTGAAGACACGGGGCAAACTACCAAGTCCAAAGCCCAAAGTCCAAGGTCCAAAGTTGAGCCACGGACGAAGGCAGCGGCGCGAACTAGCTGGCAATACGCGGCAAGAAAATCGAATACGCGGCAATAGGCGGCAAGGAAATCGGTGTTCGTCCGCGTATTGCCGGGTATTGCCGGATATTGCCGCGTAGTGGGACCTGGTGAAAAAGTTGATAGTTGGGAGTTGATGGTTGATGGCCAAAATCACGCTCGCCCTCACCCTGACCCTCCCCCCGGGAGAGGTAATCGCCTGCTGTCGCGCGTTGAAAAGTCCATGGATCATGGGCGGGTTTCAGCTCTCGCGATGATTGATGGCCGGGAGGTCGGACCGCTTACGGACCGCCTGGGACCGGATAAATTTTTTTCTCCACGCAAAAGTGGAGGAGAAAATCGGTATTCCGGATTGTGGTGCGCGAGGTCAGGGCATCGACGAAGCGATGCCCTCCACAAATGGGGTGGGCCGCTTGAGATTCAGGTGCGAGGCGTCGGGCAACAAGGGGTGAAATCGCAGATTCAACGCAAGCGGTTGATTTCCCGCATCTGAGGCAGTTGAAAGTTGAGAGCGGGAAAGGTAGTCATCGCAGCGCGATGACCCTACCTCAAGTCAGGGCATTGACGAAGCAATGCCCTCCAATCAGGGTGTGGAACGTCCGCCGGTTCGCATGTAGTGAAAGAGGTATTGCTGGGCGTAACCGGCGTGGCGGCCGAAGTGGGTTTGGGTGAAGCGTTGCAGGCGTGGAGGGCTGGGACGGCGGCGCGGGAAATATAACTGGCGCAGGGCGCGCATGACCCAGACATCCACCGGAAAGGCGGCGGCAAAGCCGAAGCCGAAGAGAAGTGCGCAATCGGCAATCTTGGGACCGACGCCGGGGAGTTTTAGGAGTTCGGCGCGGGCGTCGGGCAGCGGCATTTCGCGGACGGCGGCGAGGTCGCATTGGCCATCGGCGATGAGGCGGGCGGATTCGCGGAGATAAGGCGCGCGAAAACCCATTTTGCAACGGCGCAATTCAGCTTCGGTCACGGCCGCGAGCCGGGCAGGGGAAGGAAAGGAATGCGCGGGCGCATGTCCGTCGGGAACGGGCAGGGGATCGCCGTAACATTCGCACAAACGGGCGATGATCTGGCGGATTTGGACGATTTGTTTGCTCGAGGAAAGAATGAAGGAGGCGAGGGATTCCCAGGGATCCTGGCGCAGGAGGCGCAATCCGCGGCAGGCGGCGACGGCGGAGCGCATGGGCGGGTCGTCCGGAAAACTGGCGAGGACGTCGTCGAGGTCGAGGTCGAGTTGCAGGTAATGCGTGAGCCAGGTCCAATCGGTGACGGGGTGGGCGGTTCGGGCACTTAGGATATTATTAGCGGCTTCCAGGCGGACCCAATGCGAGCCGATGATGCCGGTCCAGCCCTCGCCGTGCTGATGCCAGCGGAAGGCCTGCCCGGAGTTCAGCGTGGCGGCGAGGTCGTAGTCGCGCAGGGAAAAGGCGCGTTCGCAGTCCGCCTGCGCAGAAACTTTATCGCAAGCCACGGCATTCAAAGATTTGAAGACGATGCACGACACGGCCTTGATAGGAGACTTTGAATTCACCCAAATCAGTGATGGATTCGAATTCGTCAACCAAGGCACGGGGCGGCGATTCGAGTTTGCCGTGCATGAAATCGAGTTCGTTCACGTAGAGGGCGTTTTGGCCCTTGCGGTCAAGGTAGCTTGGCCAGAAAAAGAATTGGTTATCTGGTTTGGTCGAATGGATATAATAAACGAGCGGATTATCGCGGACGAGGGCGCGGGCTTCGGGCAGGTAGAAGCTCAGTTCGCCGGTGATGCTGTAGTGGCCGCCGATAATGAAGACGGGCTTGCCCTCGGCGAGGAGTTTTTGGCGCGCGGCGTCCACGACCTGCGCCGTCTCGGGCCAGCCTTCGACACGTTGCCAGACATCCACGGCGGGCGGCACCGGCCGGCCGGTGATTCGCGGGACGATGGAGCTGTCGTGCATCAGGACCACGGCGATGACGCCGAAGGCGAGACCGGCACCGAGCCAATATTGGATTGCCCGCGCGCCGGCGCGCCAGCGTTCTTCCCAATAAACCACGGACAGGCAGAGAAACGGCACGATGGACGGGGCGATCCAGTTCAGATAAACGCGCGAATGTAGGGTGAACAAAAAATAGACCAGGAATTCCGGCGCACCCATGCAAAAGAAATAAAGCAGGAGCGGGTGCTCCTTGCGCCGCCGCCAAAAGGCAAAAGCGGCCCAGACTGTGGGCAGGAAGAAAAACGGGTTGAGCAGGCCGGTTTCGCCGCCCAGAAAGTCCGTTGTGAAATGCGAAAAACCATGCCACAAGTTGGCCGGCGTGGGAGACCAAGCCTGGCCGAAATGGCCGACATCGGCGACGTTCTGGACGGTGATCCAATGATGTTGATGATTCCAGATGAGAACAGGAATCGAGCAAAGAAAATTGACGAACAGAGCCAGCCAGGGGCCGGGCCGGCGCAATTGTTTGCGCGAAGGCGGCCACATAATAAAAATGGCGAGCCAGCTCAACAGTTGAAAGAGTGCGGTGTATTTGCTCAAGAAGCCGAGGCCCATCCACAAACCAACCCGGAACCAGTCCATGGTGGAAGACTCTTCCTGAATGGCATGCCAGCCGGCGACCATGGCGAGAGTCCAGAACATGACGGAGAGCGGGTCCACGGTCATGAAAACAGAGCCGACCGCCAGCAGTGGCACGAGTGGAAGAATTGCCGTGAGCCAGAACGCGGCGCGAGCATTGGCCACGCGCGCCAGGAAGCGGAGCAGAAGAAGCGCGATGACCGCGGTAATGATGGGAGGAAGAAAGCGCACGCCGAAGACGGTGTCGCCCCACAGCGACGTTCCCAGAGACTGGGCGACGGCGATCAACAGAGGCTTGCTGTAATAGGAAAGCGCGAGGTGTTTGGACCAGGTCCACTGGTAGGCTTCATCGCCGCTGAGCCCGATTTTGCCGCTGCCGTTGTAGGCGAGGTTGAGGAGCAGTTCGAGGAAGATGAGCGCGTGACCGAGGAGCAGCCAGAACCGGTCCCGGCCTGGCGCATCAACGGTGCCGGAGGGAGATGGCGCGACCGGCGGCACGGTGACCAGGTGGCGCTTGGCAGGGTCGACCCGGTGGAGCGGGGTTGCGCCCAGTGTCTGGAGCCATTGCATCTAATAGACGATCAGGGAGCGGACCGGGCAGCCCTTGAGTTTCTCGCGGCCGGCGAGAAAGCTGAGTTCAATCAGAAAGGTGATTTCGAGAATCTGCGCGCCGACTTTTTGCAGCAGCGCGGCGGCGGCGGAAGCGGTGCCGCCGGTGGCGAGCAAATCGTCAATCAACAGAACGCGGCTGCCGGGTTTGACGGCGTCAATGTGGATGGCGATGGTGTTCGTGCCGTATTCGAGGGCGTAGTCCTGCTCGTGCGTCTTGTAGGGGAGCTTGCCTTTTTTGCGGACCGGAACAAAGCCGGCCTGGAGATGCAGGGCGGCCGCCGCGGCGAAAATAAACCCGCGCGCGTCAATGCCGACGACGGCGTCCACCATGCCCGGTTTGAAGTCACCCACGAGCAGGTCAATGCTCGCCGCGAACAGCTTCGCGTCCGCCAGGACGGGCGTGATGTCCTTGAACTGGATGCCGGGTTTGGGAAAATCGGGGACGTTGCGGATGGCGCGTTCTATATCGGCGGCGGTGGGCTGGTTGGACAAATGCATGGTCAAGGGAGGTCAGTGCTGCTTGGCTTCCATTTTCTCGATTTTTTTGCGGAGTTTGCGCAGGGCGATGTTCTGGATCTGGCGCACGCGCTCGCGGGTGACGCCGAACTTGGCGCCGACATCCTCCAGCGTTTTCTCACCGCCGCCGTCGAGGCCGAAGCGGTAGCTGAGGATCATGGACTCGCGCGGTTCGAGAGTTTCCACCATTTCCTGCAACATGACCGTGACTGTCTTTTCCTCCAGTTGTTCGTAAGGAGAGAAGGCGTTTTCATCCTGGACGACCTCGGCGTAATTGTTCGATTCGTCGTCGCCGATGGGCGCGTCCAGGGACGCGGGGCGGATGGCGGCGGTGCGCAACTGGGCGACGCGGGCGGGGGAAATGCCGATGTCGTGCGCGAGTTCCTCGTCGGTGGGTTCGCGGCCCAGGATTTCCTGCAGCTTCATGGCGGCGCGGCGCATCTTGGAGATTTTGTCCACGAGATGAACGGGCAGGCGGATGGTCTTGGACTGGTTGGCGAGGGCGCGCTTGATGGATTGCTTGATCCACCAGGAGCCGTAAGTGGAGAGCTTGCCGCCCTTGGCGGGGTCGAAGCGTTCGACGGCCTTCATGAGGCCGATGTTGCCCTCGCTGATCAAATCGAGCAGCGGGAGGCCGATGCCCTCGTAATCGCGCGCGATTTTAACCACGAGGCGGAGATTGGCCTTGATCATCAATTCGCGGGCGCGTTTGTCGCCCTTTTTGATGCGCGCGGCGAGTTCAATCTCCTGCTCCGGCGTGAGCAGCTTCACCTGGCCAATTTCGCGGAGGTAAAGTTTGATGGCTGTCTCGCCGTCGTAGGCGGTGCGCTCGCGTTCGGGTCCGGCCGGGCCCAGTTGCTCGGAGGCAAGGACGAAGTCAGTCTTGAAACCTTCCGTCGTCTCCGGGGCCGCAGACGCGGCGGCGGGGCGGGCGGAAGCGGCCTTGGCAGGCCGCGCAGCTTTTTGCCGGGCAGGCTTCCGGACCGGGTCACGTGTAGGTTTGCTTTTGCTTGCCATGAGCTTGTCAGAAATTAGTGGATAAGCTCCTGTTCGCAAGCAAATAACGGCTGGAAATAGCGGAGTCGCGGGAAAAAGAACCCGTGTTGGCTTCAGCCACAACCAACCAACTCAATCGAGTCCCGAGGAGGAGGCGTCTCAGCGACGGCTGCGACCGTTGTTGGCGATCATTATAAGGCGCAGCAACTGGAGGAAGGCGCTGAGCATCCCAGCCACATAGGTCATGGCGGCAGCGTCAAGGACTTTACTGACGGCAGGCGCTTCGTCGGCCTGAACCAGCCCGAGTGTGACAAGTTGTTGCTTGGCCCGGCGGCTGGCGTCGTATTCGACCGGGAGCGTCACCACCTGAAAGAGGGTGACAACCGAGAAAATGCCGATGGAAATATTAATCAGCGGATGGAAAGCAGGCACGATCAAACCCAGCAGGAAGATCCAACCCCAGGAAACGCTGGCGAACTGGGTGGCGGGGGCGATCAGCATCCGGAAATTGAAGAGCGCGTAACCAGCCTGTTGCTGGAGAGCATGGCCAGATTCGTGCGCGGCGACGCCCACGGCCGAAAGGGAGCGGCCATGAAAGTTTTCTGACGATAGAAACAGCGCCTTCTTCATGGGGTCAAAATGGTCGGTCAGGCGGCCCGGAATTTCCCCGACCGGCATGTTCGTGAGCCCGGCCTGGTCGAGAATTTCGCGGGCGGCCTCGGCGCCGGAAAGGCCGGCGCGCGTCCCGACCTGGAGATATTTGCTGTAGGCGGCATTAAGTTTAAACTGCGCGTACAAGCCGAGCAGTAGGCCGGGAATCATCAACAAATACCAAGGATCCCAATAAAAGCTGTTATAAAACATGGTTCAATCTTTCCATTTAAGCGGTCAAATTGCAATTCCGCTCGATGACCTGTTATTCGACCAAGCATGTGCCGCGCCGCA
>DATMLG010000177.1:0-13160 GCA_035570675.1 Verrucomicrobiia bacterium
AATTGACTTCACGGTGGCGATATTTGTTGTCCAGCGGGACCGCATCCTCCTCATTCATCACCGCAAGCTTGACCGCTGGCTGCCCCTTGGCGGACACATTGAACTGGATGAAGACCCGGAAATCGCCGCCTTGCGCGAGGCAAAGGAGGAAAGCGGTCTTGATGTCGAGCTTCTCGGCGAACGTCCGCCCACCACCGAACCCGGCACACGCGCGCTGATTGCCCCGCGCTTTTTGGACATTCACCGCATCACGGACACCCACGAACACATCGGCATGATTTATTGGGCGCGGCCGCGCAATGGCGGCCTCACCCTTGCTGCCGCCGAACATCATGACATCCGCTGGTGTTCCGCCGCCGACCTCGACAATCTGCATCCGCCGATGTCCAACGCCGTCAAATGGTATTGCCGCAAGGCGCTGGAAGAAGTTCGCGACTGACATGGATGCGACCCTCCCCACCGCCGCATCCGTGGACGGACAGAAACTACATCAACGGCTCAAGTCCGGCACATTCGCGCTTGAGCTGCTTCATGGAATTGCGACCGCGTACTACACGTATTGGGTCTTCTTTTTCATGGAGAAGCGGTTCGGCTTTGACAAGGCGGACAACCTCCTGCTCGCCGCCGGTTACGGTTTTACCTACCTCTTCTCGGCGTCGCGCGCGGGGGCGCTCGCGCATCGCTTCGGATATTTTAGGATGCTGCGATATGGTTTTGCCGGCATGTGCGTTTCCTCGGCCATCGGCGCGCTCGCACCGGTCGTGCTCGGTTATGGCCATGCCGCGTTGTATGTGGAACTGGTGGTCTTTGTCACGTGGACCTTCGGGGCGAGCTTTGTCTGGCCGAACCTGCAGGCCCTGTTGAGCCGGGAATCGCCGGGGGAATTGCCGCGTACGGTCGGCATTTACAACGTCATCTGGGCCGCCGGCTCCGCCGCCTCGTATTTCACCGGCGGCCTGTTCTTTGATCTGTCTGCGCTGGGAACGGTGTTCTGGCTGCCGGCCGCGTTCAATGTGCTTCAACTCCTGCTCCTGGTGCCGGTCCACAAGCTGGCCGTAATTGCCGGCACCACGCATCCGGTGCCCGACGCCGCCGTGGATGTTCCGTCCGCGCCCAACCCGCGGGACACCGGCAAGGCCCGCGCGTTCCTGCGTCTTGCCCTGATCGCGAACCCACTTTCCTATGTGGCCATTTACGGTTTTGTTCCGGTCATTCCCCAGCTTGCCGCGCATTTCAACCTGACTCCGACTTATACCGGCTTCGTTTGTTCCTTGTGGATGTGGGTGCGGATGGGCGCGTTCGTGTGGTTCTCGCACTGGCCCGGATGGCATTATCGGTTCCGCTGGCTGCTGGCCTCATTTCTCGCGCTGATCGCCAGCTTCATTATCATTTTGCTGGGGCCCAATCTCTGGCTGCTCATCCTGGCCCAACTGGTGTTCGGCCTCGCGATTGGTTTGATTTATTCCTCGTCGCTTTATTATTCCATGGACGTGGGCGCATCGCGCAGCAAAAGCCGCGGCGGAATCCACGAGGCCGTCATCGGTTTTGGCATTGGCGCGGGTTCGGCCGTGGGCTTCGGCGCGTTGCGCGTGTTTCCGGGTCACGCTGACGCGGCCACCTGGGCCATCGCCGCCGTCCTGAGCGTGGGTTTTCTCGTGTTCCTCTTCATCCGGTTCCGCTGGTGGCATGAAGAAGCTTCCGGATCGGCCGTTGCACGTTGACACTGCCACAATCCGGCTGAGGCGTCCGATTCCCTCGCCCCACGACAAAGGAGAGGGGAGAGGGACAGGGAGAGGGGCAATCCTGAAGAACATTCTGAGTATTGTGCCACCTCACCCCGGCCCTCTCCCCCACAAAGCGTTGTGGCGGAGAGGGAGATGAGGCGCTTGTTGTAACATTTTCAAGGTTCGCCCTTATCCAGCCGCCGCCAAGTCTCTTGCCGCGAGCCCGCCGGTTTCAGCCTTGCCACGATTCACGGATTTTGTACTGCTAACAGCCAACTTATGTCGCTATTAAACGGAAAACTCGGGATTGTCTTCGGCGTCGCCAACAAACGCTCCATCGCCTGGGCCATCGCGCAGGCCTGGCACAAGGCCGGCGCGCGCCTCGCCTTCACGTACCAGGGCGAGCGCCTCAAGGAAAATGTCGAGGAACTCGCCGGCACCTTCGGCCCCGACACCCTGCTCATGCCCTGCGATGTCACCAAGGACGAGGACATTGCGCGCGTTTTTGCCGAGGTGACGGCGAAATTTGGGAAACTGCATCTGCTCCTGCATTCCGTCGCGTACGCCCCCAAGGACGCGCTGGAAGGCGAATTTCTTGCCACCAGCCGCGAGGCCTTTCGTGTCGCGCACGATGTCAGCGCCTATTCGCTCATCGCCCTGGCCCGCGGCGCGGCGCCGCTCATGACCGAGGGCGGCAGCATCGTGGGCATGACGTATTACGGTTCCGAAAAGGTGGTGCCGCATTACAACGTCATGGGTGTGGCCAAGGCCGCGCTCGAAGCCAGCACCCGTTACCTCGCCTACGACCTCGGCCCGAAGAAAGTCCGTGTCAACTGTATCAGCGCCGGCCCCGTCAATACGCTCGCTGCGCGGGGCATCGCCGGTTTCACCGAGATGCTCAAGCATTACGAGGCGCATTCGCCGCTCAAGCGCAACGTCCTGCCCGACGAACTCGGGGCCACCGGCACTTTTCTCGCCAGCGACGGCGCCGCCGCCATCACCGGCCAGGTCATCTACGTGGATTGCGGCTATCAGATCATGGGGATGTGAGGAAGGGCGGGCAAACGCCATTATTCAGCCTGTGACTGCTCATGCTAATGGGTGACACTTTTAAGATATTACATGAAGAGGAGAACTTGGTGTCGTTACGCAGAGCTATTGTTCTAGACAATGGAACTCTGGTTTCATTCAGCCTCGCTCCTTTTGTAACCGCAGTACCTGGAGCCCGCACTTATGGCAAAGCTGATTTCACTTGGCTATATCGACGGAAAAGAGCATTTTTTGCGCAAGTGAGGTTCATAATATTAGGAGAGCGGCAAGACCAATCGACGCGCTTGGTTCCTTCTTCCAACGTTAAGCAAAGCCTGTGGACGCGATTGGTAGGCGGGATAATGGTACGCTCTTTTTATTCCGTAGAAAAGGATCTTAGACCGATGATGTTCACAAATTCTCCCAAGTTTAGACTCGTGTGGGCAGACTCCGGGCACAGTGTTGCACTTTTTCTCAACGGAGATCCATGGGCATTCATTCACGAGGACAAAAATCTTGGCTATAGCAAGGGAATCCTCCGTCCCACTATTGGCAATACTTGGGACCAGACGTTGTTCGAGAAAACATTTCTCCGGGAATAAAACATAAAAGATTGAATAGTGGTATGTCATGAATCGGTCAGCGAGGATTTGACAAAGCAAGTAATTGGCGTAAGGTCTGTCCCGACGGTTGAGAGTTGAGAGCGGTTGAGTTGAGGGTTGGGACGGAAAGAGGAGGAGAAAGGCCAATTAAAAAGGCTAAATGCAAAATTCACAATTAAGGATGAAACGCCTGTTGGAGTCCCGTGCGATACTCGCGGAGCAATGCTCCGCGCTCCTGATCAGAGACTCGTCACCTCGTCTCCTACGGTTTCGAGGGACGGAGATTCGGCGGGTAACGACGTATAAAGACGCATAATAATTTTTTGGGCCGGCGCACGGTCGTGGTTTTGGAGTCGAGGTCCGTGCCGGGCCAGGTTCTTTGACAATCTATCGGACTGTGAGCGGTAAGCGGTGAGCAGTGAGCCGACCACAATAGCCAAAAGTCCAGTGTTTCGGCTTATTCCGGGCTATTCCGGCTTATTTCAGGCTAATTCCGAGGGGAGGGGGGGCTTCCAAGTGCGGAATTCGGTCCTTCCGGACTTGCACCATGCGGAGTGCGGAATGGGGAAGTTAACCGCGAAATACCCGAAAAACGCGAAACAGGGTCCTAGCGGACTGCCATTGGGAGTGGTCAAACCAAGTCGCACCAAGTCGCACCAAGTCAAACCAAGTCAAACCAAGTCAAACCAAGTCAAACCAAGTCAAACCAAGTCAAACCAAGTCAAACCAAAATTTGGTGTGAGTGTGGTGAGTTGTGCCGCTTGAGGCCGGATAAACGAGGAGGGGTTGGCGAGACGCCCAAGTGCTTCCGCACTGGCGTTAAACCCGCGAGACACGGGTGCTACCCGGCGGACAGTTCGACGTAACTGGTTGATTTCCCGCATCTCCGAGTGCGGAATTCGGAATTCGGAGTGCGGAATGTCGCTCAGAGTCTGGGCCGGTGTTTCCACACGGGCAATGGGCCGCTTAAGGCCGCTTGAGCGAAAAGGTCGTGTTTCTCACGAAGAACGCAAAGGACGCGGATGGCTCGACGCAAGTGGTTGATTTCCCGCATCTGAGTGCAGGAATTTCTCGCGAAGTGCGGAACGCCGCGTGGGGGCACGCGGCCTACAGGGTTGATGCGGCGGGACCGACCCGCAGTTTCGCCACATACGCGCCGTCCACGCCTTCCGCGAGGGGCGTCAATTCGCGTTCCGATTCCAGCTTGAAATCGGGATGTTCGTTGAGAAATTGCTTCACCACGCCGTTGTTCTCCTCCGGCTCCACGCTGCAAGTGCTGTAAATCAGGACGCCGCCCGGTTTCACTCTTGGAGCGGCTTGGCGCAGCAATTCCAATTGGGCCGCGCTCAAGCGCTCGATTTCCTCCGGCCGGATGCGCCAGCGCAAATCCACCCGCCGCCGCATGACGCCAGTGTTGGAGCACGGCGCGTCCACGAGCACACGGTCGAAGCGTTTACTGGGTTTCGCGATGATGCCCGTCGGCGCGACCGATGCTTCCACGCACGTCACGCCGAGCCGCGTGCAGTTTTCTTGGATCAACTTCAGCCGGTCCGGTTCCCGGTCTTGCGCGGTGATGCGTCCCCGGTTCTCCATCAACTCCGCGATGAACGCCGTCTTCCCGCCCGGTGCGGCGCACAAATCCAGCACGGATTCATTCGGCTGCGGCCCCAGTTCCCGCACCGCCAGCAGCGTGCTCGGGTCTTGCACATAGAACAATCCATCCTTGAAACTTCGCAACTCCGCCAGCGATGTATGTTCCTCCAATCGGAAAATGGTTCCCTCACCCGTCCAGTCCCAATTGCACGCGGCGAACTTCACCCGCTCGGTTTCCCAGCGCGTGGCCAGTTTTGGTGCGTCGGTTTTCAGCTGGTTCACCCGCGCATAGGTCGGCGGCGTGGAATTGTTCCACTCCATCAATTGCGCTGCCTTCTCCGCGCCCCAACGCGCCTTCCATCGTTCGTAAATCCATTCCGGATGGGAATACCCGAGCGCCGGCTGCGAGACCTTCAGTTCGCGCAGCAGCTTTTCGGTCTCGACCCGTTCGCGGGCGTAACCGCGCAGCACGGCATTGACGAACCCCGCCTGCGGCCCGAGGCCAAGCTGTTTCGCCAGTTCCACCGTGACATGCACCGCCGCGTGGTTCGGAATGCGTTCCAGCCAGAACATTTGGAACAGACCCAGTTGCAAAAGCGTGCGCAGTCCCTCCTTTTGCGTGCGGCCTTCGGTTTTGCGAGCGATGAGCCAGTCCAGTGTCATCTGCCAGCGCGTCACGCCGTAAACGAGTGTTTGACAGAGCCCGCGATCCGCGGGGCCCAGCTTCTCACCGGCCAGTTCGCGCTCCAGCAGCTCGGCCACGTAGTCCCGGCCCTCCAGCCTTTGCTGGAGGATACGGGCGGCAATTTGTCTTGGTTTTTGTCCGCTCAAGGTCTTTAATCATGCCAGCATGGCTAGTGGACGCGAGAAATAAGATTAATTTATGAAAGAAGAGTTCGAAAAATTGGTGGCCGCCGGCAAGCTCGACCGGCAACTGGTCGAGCCGTTGGCCCTGTTGACCACCAGCGGTTATTGCATGCACCGCAGTTGGGGCTTCGGCAAAATCACCACCGTGGACACGGTTTTTGGCCGTTTTAGCATCGATTTTCCCGGCAAGCCCAATCACAACATGGACCTGGCCTTTGCCGCCCAGTCCCTCAAGCCCATTCCGAAGGACCACATCCTTGCCCGCAAGGCCTCCGACCTGGACGGCCTGCGCCAGATGGCCGCTCTTAATCATCTTGAGTTGATCAAGGTCGTCCTCAAGAGCTACGGCGGCCACGCCACGGTGGACCAGATCCAAGCCGTTCTCGTTCCGGACGTCATCAAGGACGATTGGAAAAAATGGTGGGAAGCCGCCAAGCGCGAATTGAAGAAGGACGGCCATTTCCAGGTGCCGCTCAAGAAAACCGAGCCGATCATCTACCAGGTCAAGGAGGTCTCTCTCCAGGACCGGTTGCTGGCCGAATTCCGCGCCGCGAAGGGTCTCAAGGCCCGCATCGCCGTCGCCTCGGAACTGCTCAAGAACATCGCTGACCTCGAGAACAAGGCCACTGCGGCCGCCGAGGTCATCACCGCGCTGAACGCAGAAATCAACACTCACCAGCGCACGCAGCCGGCGGTTGCACTGGAAGGCATTTTCGTCCGCGACGATATCCGTGCCCAAACCGGCCTGCCACCCATCGAGGGCGAGCTTACTACTGCGGGCATCTGGGCCCAGGACATGAAGCTCGGGCCGCTCCTCGAGCAAATGCCCGCCATCAAACACCGTCGCACACTTGATTCCTTCAAGGAAATCAACCCCGACCGTTGGATGGATGTCGTGCGCATCACGTTGAATGTGGTGCCCGCAAAACTAGTCAAGGAATGCGCGCAGTTGCTCATTCACGAGGGCAAAATTGATCTGCTCAAGGAAACCCTCGCGCGCCTCATCAGCCAGCATATGGCGAGCACCGAGCTTCTCCTCTGGCTCGCGAAGGAGCGTTCCGACACCTTTGCCGACATCCTCGGGCCCGAAGTTTTCCGCGCCATGCTCAGCGCCATGGAACGCGACCAGTTCAACGAACGGCGCTCCAACCGCCTGCGTGATTTCATCCTCGACGACCAGGAACTCCTCGTCCAGTTGATCGGCTTCGCGGACCTCGAAGTCATCAAGGACCTCACACGCGCGCTTCAGCTTTCGCCCTGTTTTGATGACATGGACAAGCGCTCGCTGCTTGCGCGCATCGTCAAAAGTTATCCCGCCGTCCAGTCGCTCATCTCCGGCGAACAAAGCGCCAAGCAGGAAGCGCATCTCGTTGTCTCCTGGGAGAGCCTTGAACGCCGCAACAATGAATACCGCGAGCTCGTGGATAAAAAAATCCCCGCCAACTCGCACGAAATCGCCATCGCCCGCAGCTACGGCGACCTCCGCGAAAATCACGAATACAAGGCCGCGAAGGAAATGCAGAAGCTCCTCATGCGCCGCAAATCGGAGCTGGAATCCCAGCTCGTCCGCGCCCGCGGCACCGACTTTGCCAATGTCCGCACCGACGTTGTCAGCATCGGCACCATCGTTGGTGTCACCGACCTCGCCGCCAGCAATTCCGAGATCTTCACCGTGCTGGGCGCGTGGGATTCCGATCCGGAAAAGGGCGTCATCAGTTACCTCACGCCCGTTGCCCAGTCCCTGCTTAACCACAAGACCGGCGAGGAAATTGATTTCGACCTGGAAGGCGCCAAGAAACGCTATCGCATCGACACGATTGCCCCGTTCAAGCCCGTCGAAGCTGCCCCGGCAAATTGACGGACGGGCTCGGGTTTGCGGACCTTGGTAACGTCGGAGAAAGCTCCCTCTCCACCGCGCACGGCGGAGAGGGCAGGGGAGAGTGGATGAATTGGACTATGCCGTCCCGCCGAAGCTGACGAAATCGTCCGCATCCAGCAGATCAAACCAAGTCATGATGTCCTCGCGCTTGGGTGCGGCGGTCTTTTGCAATTGATTGAAAAACTCGCGCGAGTCCGGGTCGCTCGGCCCGCGGCCCGTCGCAAATTCCGACCACGCCGCGACCGCCGCATCGTTGTGCTTGTGTTTCCCGGTCTTCTGTATCCACGCCAGGATGTCGCCGTCACCCTTGCCGGTTGCAAGCTGCTTCTTCAGAGCATCCGGGCTGATTCCCACAAACTCCAGGAACCGCATGTCCATCGGGCAGGCGTAATGATATTCGCCGTGCTTGCCGGCGATGGTCGCGCGGCCCTTGTCCAGCATCCGGGGCAGAATCACATAGCCGCCGAGCCGCACGCGCGCACTGCGGGGAGGGTTTTGGGTCAGGTCAGGTGCATTTTTAAGTGCCATAATGATTTATTGTGTTGTTTTGTAATGGTTGAGAATTAGTCTTCAGGCTTCAAGCGGGATAAAATGCCCTCAAATTCCGGGATTGCAAGGGCCGCCCAAAAATAAACTTGCCTTCCGCCAGGGCCCGCCCTGATCGATTGCCGGCACCGTGTCTTATTGCGGAATATCCGTCACGCTCGCAAGTTTCACAGAGATATCCTGCGTCATCTTGGTGGACATGGATTGTCCCTGGGTGCTCATTTTCATCGTAAAGCTCTGAATGGTCGACGTCGCCACGGGCGTTCCCAGTGCCGGGTCGAACAGGATTTCGCCGCTGGTTTTTCCGTCATCCATCGAGACCGTTGCCGCGTCATCGCCCGGTTTGGTGTAAATGTTTCCCGTGAACGCAAGGACCGCGCACTTGTGGTCGTCCCGTTGCTCCCAGCCCGTGAAGGTGTAGGTCGTTTCCGTCACCATTGTGCCCATCGCCGGCGTCGAAACTTCAGTTTTGGATGGCCAGGTATCGCCGATTTTTACAGGGTGGTCCGGCAGGCCCTGGATTGAGGCCATCTGCTTGAATGAATCCTCGGAGAACATGCCTTTCATGGCCGCCGCGCCGGCTGCCGCGTCTGACCCGCCCAGGCTGTCGAGGAATTCCTTGAATCCCTCGATGCTTTCGACCTTGCCGTCGGCATCCGTCAACATCGTTAGGTGGATGTTACCCACTTTTTGCAAGAGCGCTGCGACGGGGTTCGCCCCGGCGTCAGTCGGCGGACTCTTTGAATCGTAGGACATCACACTGTTTCCGCCCATGTTCACATTCAGTGCAAGTCCGGTTCCCTGCATCTCCAGTTCCTTGCCGCCCCCGTCCCGGTCTTTGAGCGCGGAAATTGTAAAACCCATGCCCATCGTTGTTTTTTGTTGCATGGTCTGGTTTTGGCCGGGGATGGTGATATCCGTGCCCATGGTCATGTCCATCTGTTGCGCGTAACGCTTGCCCGTCTGCCATTTCAATTTCAACTCCACCGGCGTCCCGGCGTCCGCGGATTTATCCATCATCCCCGCCGCCGCTGCGCTGCTGCCCGCCTGCCCGGGCGTGCGCGGCTTGTTGGCCGGCGCGGTCGGCTCGGGCGCGGCCAGCTTTGTCTCCAGGTATTCGATCCGATACTTCACCACCTTCGTGTTCCACAACGGGAAATCCTCCTGGAACTTCTTCAACTCCGTGGCCGCCTCAAGATAATTCGTCCGGGCCGCGTCCGTCTTTCCCTTTTCCACCAGCCGGTCGCCCTTGAGAATCAGGCTGTAAATGTCAAAATACTGGTCCTCCGGTGGCAGCGTGTCCGCGCGCAACGTCGGCGCCAGGGCCAATAGGCACATCATGGCAATCGTCAAAAATGGTTTCATCGCCCGCACTCTACCCAAAGTCACCGGATTATTGCAATCCATTCCTGACCCTCCTTGCCGCCTTCCCATCAACTGGATTGCCCCCGCTGCCCCCGGAGGTTACCATGGTCCCGCAATGTCCTCCGACCCGGAATCCGGCTTGATCCGCCGCTGCCGCGCAGGCGAAGCGGACGCCTGGGATGAATTGTTCAGCCTTCATTACGCCGCCACCGGCCGGTTCATCTTTCAATTGGCCCACGATTTCTCCCGGGAAGACGTCGAGGAAATTACCCAGGAAGTGTTTCTTTCTGTCATTAAAAACCTGTCCTCCTTCCACGGTCGCAGCCAGTTTCAAACCTGGGTCTTCCGCATCGCCGCCAACAAGGCCCGCGATTACCGCCAGCGCCGCTCCGCCGCCAAACGCGGCGGCGGACACGTCCCCGTCCCCTTGCATCCCGTGGATGGTGCCGATGGCCCCGTCATTGATCCGCCTGCCGATGGCCCCGCGCCGGACCTCACCCTCATGAACGCCGAGCGCATGGCCCTTCTCAACCAGGCGCTCGAACAACTTGGCGAACCTTGCCGCGAAATCATCGAACTCCGCTACTTCGGCGACCTTGGCCACGAGGAAATCGGCAAGGTCCTGGTCCTTAACCCCAAAACCGTCAGCTCCCGCCTGAGCAAGTGCCTCGACCGGCTCGAAGCCGTCGCGCGGACAATTTTTTCCCGGGCGAAACCGGCTGAAACTCCGTCTAACTAATGGAACTTCATGCCTGAAGAACGTGACATTGAAAAATCGCTCCGCGCCTGGGCCAAACGCCGCCGCGAGGACGCCGGCGCGCCCGTCGACCTGCACCCCGCAACGCGCAAATTGTTGCAGGACGAAGTTTCGCGCCTCAGGAATGGACCGCGCCGCGAGCCGGGCCGGTTCGCCCGCCTGCTCTGGGGCTCGCCCCTGCGGCTGGCCTTGAACCTTTCCGCTGTCGCCGTGCTGATTTTTGCCGCCGCCGTTTTCCTTCCGCGACTTCAGCATCCTGCTGCCGCCAGTTTCTCCGCCGGCTCGACCATGCTCGCGGAAAACAAACGCATGCTCGACCAAAATGCACAACCCGCCTTTGCTCCGTCTGACAAATTGTCGGGGAGCCGGGCGTCGCCCACGGTCGAAGTCGCGCCCACTATTGCAGCTCCGCCACCTCTTCCCGAGGTCGCCCTGCGGAAAGCCAAATCCGTCAGCAACAACGTGACTTTGGCCGATAACGTTACGATATACAAAACTCCCGTTACTTCCGCCGTTCCAAATGCTGCGCCCTCCACCTCCGCAGACATGCCTCTCGACCTTGATGCAGAGAAATTGACGACGCGCCAGGCCGGCGTCACCGACCTCACCACCGCTTCCGCCAATCAGCAGGCCCTTGCCGCTGTCGTCGCACAAAAACTTTCCTGGATCAATTCGCCAGCCGTCGAGGATCGTCGCGATGGTGACGTCGCCAAGCTCGGCGCTGCACCCATGCTCGGTTCTTTTCGCACCGAACAATCCGGCGACCAGTTGCGTGTGATTGACGCCGATGGCTCCGTCTACGTCGGTAACTTGACCGCCTCCACCAAAATTCTCATCTCCGACGGTGCGGTCCCCAACGCTCAAACCCGTGCCTTCCGCGTCACCGGCACCAATCTCACTCTTCACCAACCGGTCATTTTCACCGGCAATCTTATCTTTGCAGACGAGACCTCTTTGCACAGTAAAAAAGATGTGTCCGGTGCCGTGGCTGTCAGCGGTGGAATTGTTTATGGCGTCCACGGCGGTGGCTTTGTTGGCGGCGGTGGGGGTGGATTCGGCGGTGCCGGAACGAATCGCGTGGCGATGCAAGCCGGCTCGACCGTGATCCCCGCCTCCACGCCCATGCCCGGCGCTGCCGCTCAAACGGCTACTGTCGCCGGCGCGCTCCCGCCCCAGCTCCCGTCCCCGCCCCAGTCCCGCGTCGAAGGCACCGCGCTCATCGGCACCAACGAAATCCAGATCAACGCCGTGTCCGTCACACCTTGAATTCAGTTCGCCCACTTTGCTCCTCACGCCAAATCCACCGGATCAATGTCCACTGACAGCGTCACGCCTTCCGGCAGCGCCAATGACTCCGTCAGCACCGCCAGCCGCCGGCTCACCGGCGTCATCTGC
Source organism: Verrucomicrobiia bacterium (assembly GCA_035570675.1). Taxonomy (GTDB): domain Bacteria; phylum Verrucomicrobiota; class Verrucomicrobiia; order Limisphaerales; family Pedosphaeraceae; genus DATMLG01. Next base: position 11,758 of record DATMLG010000177.1, read on the forward strand.
CACGCGCGCAGCATGATTTGATGCCGGTAATTCGATTCCGCCCGCGCCAGCGGTGCCGGCGCCGGCCCCGCAATCACCAAGTCCTTCACTTCCGCCAGCCCCTTCTCCAGTTCCCGCCGCAGATGGTCCGCAGACAATTTTACCTTGTCCTCGTTCCGCCCCTTCAACGTCAGCAGCGCCACCCGCGTCAGCGGCGGATATTTCAGTTGCTCGCGAAATTCAATTTCCTGCTCGTAAAATCCGCCGAAATCATGCCGCCGCGCGTATTGAATCGCCGGATGAAACGGCGTGAACGACTGCACCACCACCTCGCCCTCGATGTCCCCGCGCCCCGCGCGTCCCGCCACCTGCGTCAGCAATTGAAACGTCCGCTCGCTCGCGCGAAAATCCGGGATGTGCAGCGCCAGGTCTGCGCTGATGATTCCCACCAGCGTCACGTTCGGAAAATGCAGCCCCTTCGCAATCATCTGCGTTCCCACCAGGATGTCGATTTTTCCGATGCGAAAATCCCCCAGGATGCGCCGGTAATCATCCTTCCGCTTCAACGCGTCCGAATCCATCCGCTTGATCCGCGCCTCCGGAAATAATTTCGCCAGCGTGTCCTCCACCTTTTCCGTCCCCAGACCCGAGTAACGTATCGCCGGGTTCCGGCACTTCTGGTTCGGACAAATTCCCGGCACCGGCTCCGTGTGCCCGCACACATGGCAGCAAAGAATGTTCGCCTTCCGATGGAACGTCAGCGACACGCTGCAATTCGGGCATTCCGCCACGTAACCGCATTGCGTGCATTGCAGCGACGTCGAAAACCCGCGCCGGTTCAAAAACAAAATCGTCTGCTCCTTCCGCTCCAGCCGCTGTGTGATGGCCTCCTTTAATTGCGGCGAAAAAATCGGAATCCCCTGGCCCTTCCGCATGGATTGCCGCATGTCCACGACGCGCACAATCGGCATCTTGATGTTGTCCACCCGCTCCGGCATTTCCAGCAGCGTGTATTTTCCCCGCCCGCAATTGTAAAAACTTTCCATCGAAGGCGTCGCCGACCCCAGCACCACCGTCGCCCCCTCCATCTGTCCGCGCACAATCGCCACGTCCCGCGCGTGATAACGCGGCGACTCCTCCTGCTTGTAGGTGTGTTCATGCTCCTCGTCCACGATGATCAACCCCAGCGGATCCACCGGCGCGAATATCGCCGACCGCGCCCCGATCACCACCCGCGCGCGGCCCTGCCGGATTTTATGCCATTCATCGTGCCGTTCACCCGCCGAGAGATGGCTGTGCAACACCGCCACCAGCGTCCGCAGCGGCCCCGAACTGTACCGCGCCTTGAACCGTTCCACCGTCTGCGGCGTCAATGAAATCTCCGGCACCAGCACGATCCCGCCCTTGCCCTGTTCCAGCGCATG
>DATMLG010000178.1:0-45507 GCA_035570675.1 Verrucomicrobiia bacterium
GGTTGTTCCAACGGCGTCGGGATGACCAGAATGCTCAACCCAAATTTTGGCCCAAGCAACAGGACAGCGGGTAAGGGTCCTCAACTCCTGCACCGCAGCCAGCTTGCGGTTTTCGCGGATCAGCTGGCGTAACCGCGCTTCGTCTTTCTCAGTAAGATCCACAAACTGTGGAATGACCGCGCCGCATTTGGGGCATACAGTTCCTCGACTTGGCAGCGCATTTGCAGCGAGGCCCATCATCTCGTCGTGGGTGTATGCTTCAGGTGTTGTCTGCATGCGGTTAATCCACTTCAGATAAACGCAGTCATGGGGAATGGTTCATTGATGTCCGAATGCGGGCCGGGACGGTGAAACCGCGCCGGAAGAATTTGCGCCGCCGAGCAAGGCGCCGGCCTTGTCGCGGATAATGGCCTCGCAGCGGACGATTTCCTCGTGGCGCTGGCGGAGATAGTCGTCGGCGATGGCTTGGAGGTCGTCAATGTTGTAGAGATAAACATTTTCGAGGAAGTTGACCTCGGGCTCGATGTCACGCGGCACAGCGATATAATGAGGAGCAATGGGCGGTTCTTGCGCGGCTTGAGCAGCGGCGCGAGCCGGGCACGGTCGAGAATGTAATGTGGGGCGGAGGTGCTGCTGATGATGATGTCCGTGGCGGGAAATTCCGCGGCCCATTCTTCAAAGTGAACGGCGCGTCCGCTGAGTTCAGCAGCGAGTTCGACGGCGCGCTCGTGGGAGCGGTTGGAGACGATAATGCTTTGGACGCCGCGGCTGAGGAGGGCACGGGCGGTTTTTTCGCTGGTATCGCCGGCGCCGATGACCATGGCCTGACGGCCGTGGAGGGAGGTGAAGATTTTTTCGGCGAGCTCGACGGCGACAGAACCGACGGAAACGCTGCCGCGCTGGATGTTGGTTTCCGTGCGGATATGCTTGGCGACGTTGAAGGCCTTTTGGAACGCCTTGTTGAGGCGCGCGCCGGAATGGCCGCCTTGGAGCGCGAGGTCGTAGGCCTTTTTCAACTGGCCGAGGATTTCGGTTTCGCCGAGGACCATGGAGTCGAGGCCGCAGGCGACCTTGAAAAGATGTTCGAGACTGTGGGGCTCGGCGAGGGAATAGAATTCATCCTGCACGGGGTCACGGTAGTCGTGACACTTCAGGATGAAATCCTGCAGGGCGGGAAAGGCGGCGCGCGGTTCGAGGGTGGTGACGGCGTAGAGTTCGACGCGGTTGCAGGTGGAAAGGATGACGGCTTCGCTGGCAGCGCCGGAATCGCGCAATTGCTTGAGGACGGCAGGGACGCGGGCATCGGGGAAGGCGAACCGTTCGCGCACGTTGACGGGCGCGGTGCGATGGCTCAGGCCGATGACGACAATGGGCATGCTAGGAAACGCGGAGTGCGGAGTGCGGAGTGCGGAGTGAACAGCACAAGCCATGTGCGGCGGCCGCTGATGCGAGATGTATTTGAGCGCGCATGATTTTAAGAATTATGGCTCGGGGACAGGAGGAGGATGCCCCAAAAGGTGAGCAGGATGAAAGCAAAACTGCCGAGGGCCGCCCAGGCGAAGCGGCGCCCACCCTGTCCGCGCCAGCGCATGACGAGGAGAATGAGATAAAGGAGCCAGACAAAGAGCGACCAGAGAATGATGGGATCGATTTTCAAATTAACGCCTGGTTTTTGCTCGGGGAGCAGAGGGAAGAGCGAAAGGCCGGCGGTGAGCAGCACGAAGCCGGTGAGGACGAGGCCGCCGGCGACTTTTTCGAGGCGCTGAATGGGCGGCAGGAGCGAAAGGATGGCGCGGAGTTTGTGGAATTTAAGATCGTGTTCCTGGGTGAGATACATCAGGGATGCAGCCGAGCCGAGGCCGAACGCGCCGAAGGAAAGAAAGATGAGCGCGGCATGGAGGCTGCCCCAGGCATTGTCAAAAACCGGCGTGGGCCCGTGCGGCGGGTCGAGGGCGGGCATCAGGGCGAACACGCCCATGACGAAGAGCACGGGAGAGGCGAAGGCGCCGAGGAAACGGAGCCGGGGCAGCGCGCCGAGTATGAGGTAGGAGGCGACGATGGTCCAGGCGATGAAGAGCGTGGCCTCGTAGAGATTGTTGACGGGGCAATGTTGCAGGGAAAAACCGCGGCTGGCCATGGAAGCGGTGTGCAGTGCGAAGGCGCCGAGCAGAAGGAAATAGTTGATGCGATTATCGCTGCGGAAGCCCTTGCGCCAGAGAAAAATGGAGTAAACCGTGCTCAAACCGTACAGAACGACGGCGAGCAGGAAGAAATGACGGTCGGCATTCTGGCCTGTAAACCAAGACACAAAGATAGCATAATCCGGCGGCGGGCGGCTGCAAGCCACAAATGGGGCGAATGGGGCGAAAGTGGAGGGTTTTTGCAGGAAAACCGGAGCGCGGGGATTGTGCATCAGCCGGAGAAGGAATTGAACAACGAGCGCATTTCCTCCTCAACCTGCGCGGGATCGGAAAGCGTCTGGCGGATTTCTTCGCGCAACAATTCACGATAACGCCGGCGCAGCCGGTGCACCGCCACGCGCGCGGCGGCTTCGGAGAGATTGAGGGCGGCGGCGGCTTCCGCATAAGGAATCGCCGCCCGGCCGGAAGTTAGAAAGGGCTTCAGTCTCTCGAACGTGGGGGCTCTGCCGTCGGATGCGCTTTCCACGCGCAAACGCGCGAGGACCCGTTCGAGAAGCGTCACCGCCCAGACGCGGTCGTAGAGTTTGTCCGGGCTGAGATTGTCGGCGGGGTCAATCTGGTAGCGCGTGTCGGCATCCTGCCAGTCGAGCGAAAGCGTGGCCAGACCACCACCGCGTTTCTGTCGGCGCGCGCGGTCCCATTCGTTGGCGAGGAAATGGTTCAAGGAGGCGAGCAGGAAGGCGCGGAATTTGCCGCGCTCGCCGCTCAAGCCCTCGAGGTAATTTTTTTCCAGGAACCGCGCAAAAAAAGCCTGGGTGAGGTCCTGGGCGTCCTCGCGTGCGTGACCGCGTCGGCGCACATACGCGTAAAGCGGAAACCAGTAGGTGCGGCAAAGTTCCTCCAGCGCGACGTCGGCCTGCGGTGTGCTGCGGCGTCCGGCGGCGAGCACGGCGGTCCAATGCGTGGTGGCGAAGACATCGCCCCGCGCGGTGCCGGCGGGTGTTGAAGATTCGGAGGTCAGGTTAGTTGGTGTTTTGTTCGTGTTTGGATTGAATTGCCTTCTGCGCGTCGGTGATGGCGGATTGCAATCTGGGGTCATCGAGGATTTTGACGGCCTGATCGCGAATATTCTCCGCGTCGGCCGTGTGGCCGGTTGCGATGAGGATTTCGATCAATTGACGGGTCTTTCCCACAAAAGCTTCCCTTGCTACCTTGTTCTGGCCCGCAGCCGCATCGGGGAACCGGAAGATGCGGGTGTTGGTAATGCCGTGTTGCTGGTCCCATTCGGCCCGTTGTTGGGCGTTTTTTTGCTGGATGTCCGCCATGCGGTTTGCGTTATCGATCTGCATCTCTAGGTTTTGGTGGATTTGATCGAAGCGCACTTGCGGGTCGCCCATGTGAACGTAACACCATTGGTACTCGCCCTTCGAGACAAGCAAATCCTCCAGAAAGAAGTAGGACTGTCCGGCGAGTTGCGGGTCTTTTTCGCGGATCGTCTTGAACAAATCGTAGGTGGCGTCGTCGTCCTGCAATTCGTGGTTGATGGCCTGCACATCCACCAGGAGATCGGAGTATCCACGGCCTTCCGTGATTTCGCGCGTCTCGCGGTCGCGAATTTCAATCAACTCCTGCATTGCCTTGGGATAGCGACGTCCCAATTCGTGCCAATCGGAAAGAAAGGAAGTGATGCGAACGATATTCTGGTAAGAGTCGCCAAATTCCGGCTCATGATTTTGGTACCAAATGTACTGTTGCAGCGCTTCTTCGTAATGTCCCTGGTTCATCGATTCCTTCGCGTCGTCCAGAATTTTTCGCAGATCTGGTTTCTGCCCGCTGAGGATGAGGGGCGACCAGGTCTCCGCGGAAGTGTTTGTGCCGGCAAAATACCACTGATAGCTGAGAGGCTGCGTGCCCGTGGCGGACACAGTGAATGTTGCTGTGTTGCCCACGGGTGTTGCCTGGGTCGTGGGCGAGGAGTTTGTTATCCAACCCGCCTTGCTTTCTTCCAGCGCTTCAGACTGGGTGCCAAAATAGAGCGAGGCAAAGTCTCTGCCGCCGGCATACATCGAAATGTGCGGAAGTCCTGGGACGAGATGGGAGTGAGTCAGTTCAAAATCCCCGTGCCCCTTGGAAATATTGGTCTGCTGGCTTGAATCCTGCGGCATGCCGGAATTGATGCTGGAGGTTATGTGAAGCGCGAGCAGTGCGTTGTCGCTGCTGACCAGATTATAATGGCCCTTCACGGTCATCTGGTCATTGCTCCGCTCGACGGAGGTAATTTCGATGGAATCCCCATTCGGAAACCAGGTTTGGCCGATGTAATCCGATTTGATGAATGCCGCGTCGTTACCGCGAAGAAGAAACACGGCCGCGATGATCAACCAAATCGTTGTATTGATGACGCCGGTGACAATGGCCGACCGACCGAGGGCGGTCTTGCGCGACCCGATCCCCAAGGCGATGCCCGTCAATGCAGACACCAGGATTGACCAAACCAGAATGTCGGGCGGTTGCGGGAACATACAGATGGTAACCACGCCCAACACCCCGGCCAGCCCGGCAAAAATCATCGCCGCAAAGGCGAGCGCCGTCGGGGCAGGTTTTTCGCGATCCATTCCATGCGACGGGCTGGGAAATGGTTGCCTTGATGAATTTCCGGATTCAGCCAGCATCTTGCGCCGCAACCAAAATGGGACGCCTATTACGATGGACAGCACCAGCGCGAGCAGCACCATGAAAACGACGTTGGCCGATGCCATTGACTGCCTGGCCCAAGACCCGAAGAAATGCCGGGCGACTTCATCAGAGGCGTTACCGCCGAATGGATGAACGGCGAGGACCCCGCCGCCAAAGGCAAGATAGCCGACGGCGCCTCCGCCCACGGCAATCGGCGCAATGGCCAATCCCCCAAAAGCCGCGAGCAGCGCGATGGCCAGTCCCCCAAAGGATGCCGCCCCCAAAGCGCAACCACCAAGAGCGATGACGCCAAGGGACACGCCACCGAAGGTCAGGCCGCCCATGGCGACGCCACCAAAGGCCAGCACGCCCTGGGCGATTCCGCCGATGGCAATGATGCCGCGCGCCACGCGCGGACGGCCGGTGACCGGATCACCGCCGGTGGCCATGTGCAGAAGCGGCAGGCCAAACAGCGTGGCGCGGGAGCGGTATTCGAAGCCTGATTGCGGAAATGCGGGTTGCGGTTGGCCGGGATATCCGGTGATGTTTTGCACAGCGGTTCTCACCTGGCTGGCCTGCTGGTAGCGGCGCTCCGGCTCCCTTTCGAGAGCGCGGAGCACCACCTCGTCCAGCCGCACGTCCACGGTCACCCCGCGGGCGCGGGATGACGGCGGCGTAAACTTCCCCAACGGCAGTTCCCCGGTCAGCATTTCGTAGAACACCACCCCCAAAGAAAAAATGTCCGCGCGATGATCCACGCTTTGCGGCGTTTCCACCTGTTCGGGCGCCATGTAGTTCGGTGTGCCAACGATCTTGCCTTCCTCGGTGAGACGCGATGGTTCCGTGCCCGGCGCTGCGGATGCGCCAAGGCCCGGGTTGGGAGCGGTGGCAGGATCCGAAACGCCGGCGCCCATGATTTTGGCGATGCCGAAATCCGCAATTTTGACGCGGCCCTTTTTATCGAGCAAAATGTTTTCGGGCTTGATGTCGCGGTGGACGATGCCCTCGTCGTGGGCGAATTGCAGGGCCTCGCAGATTTGCGGAACGATTTGGAGGGCCTCGCGTGGTGACAGTTTGCCGGCGCGTTCCAGTTCCCGCAGGTTCAATCCGTCCACAAATTCCATCAGGAAAAACGGCAGGCCATCCACCTGGCCGAATTCATATACGGCGACGATGTTGGGATGATTGAGTCTGGCCAGGGCGCGGGCCTCGCGCGCGAAGCGCTCGGCAAAGCCCGGACCGCCGGCGACCTGGGGCGGCAGGAGCTTGAGCGCGACGAGGCGGTCGAGGGCGGGCTGGCGGGCCTTGTAGACGGCGCCCATGCCGCCCTTGCCGATGAAGGCGAGGATTTGAAGTTGCGGGAAGAGGCGCGCAACTTCGGCGACATCGGGCGGTTGAAACGGGATGACCTCGGTATGGGTGGCGGTATCCGCAGTGGCGCCCTGATGGAGCAGGCAGGCGGGGCAGAGTCCTTCCAGCGCGCCTGGTGAGAGCGGTGCTCCGCATTGGGGGCATTGCCTGGTCATGTTCCGGCCGGATTCGGTGTCATTCATACACCCACCTCAGAAGCAAATCCCGGAAAATGTTACGGGATTAATTGCAGGATGATTGCAGCAACTGAAAACAGTGGCCGGGCTGAAACGTTAGTCGTTCACATTGAACAGTTTGCGAGGGTTAAAAAATTCCACGCCATTGAACGCCCGCTGTTCAACCCTTTCAGGGTTGCGACGGGGGGGCGGAGCTTACCCAAGGTAGGCCCTCTCGGAATCGGGCCAACCATTGGGCTGATTGATTCAATCCCTTTGGGATTGCAGAACAGGAAAAGACCGGGCCAAAAACTTCACTGCAACTTGAAGGGCATGTCGTTCACCACGGAGTACAAACGGGCGAGGGTCTGGCCGGTGTGCTGGGCGCGGACGTCGTCGCCGAACTGGAAGGTCGCGGCCGGGTCAAGCTGGTGGACCATGAGGCAGTAGGTGTCGTTGACCATCATGCCGAGGAGTTCACCGTTCTTGCTGAATACGAGGTCGCCGCTGGAAGGGTTGAATTTGCCGAAGAGGCCCTTGAGGAAATTGCGGTCCAGCTTCACATACTGCGGGGTGGTGAGATCGATTTGAAAGCGGCACTCGCCGTAGTAGCCATCGCGCGCGCCGATGAGTACGGCGTCTTCGAATTTGTAAGGGTCGGTGGAGATTTTATAAACTTTGCAGCCGAGCTGGCGGACGTCGTCCGCGCTCACGGGCACCAGCACGACGCGCGGATCTTCGGCGTCAAACGACATCGAATGGATGGGCTGGACGGTCGTGTTCCCGCTCAAGGTGCCGACCAGCCCGACCCAGTCAATACCCGGATTCCAGAACTGGAGCGGGGTGTCCTGGAGGTGGCACAAGGCGAACATGTTTTTCCCGTCGGTGATGAGAATGGTCTGGGTGTCCTTGTGTTTGGAGGAATCGCCGAAGACGCCGGGACGCGAGACAGTGAAGCTGGCCTGGATGCGGTTGGTGATGATGTCGTTGAAAATATTGTTTGGCGTGAGGGCGATGTTCTCATGCACCTCCTGCGCGAGTTCGCCCGATTTGCTGGCCAGCGCTTTCACGCCCTCGGCCAGTTTTTCCTTTTCTTCGCGCTCAACCTTGACCTCGGTCTGCATGCGGGCGGCCTCCTCGGTGGCGGAACGTTTTTCCACTTCCGCGACCTGGAGCTGGGTGGTGAGCTGCTGGCGTTCGGCCATGACGGCCTGATTGCTCTGCGCGAGCTGGGACATCTGCCTTTGCAGGGCGGCGGCCTCTTCAGCCTGTTTGCGGAGGGCCGCCTGGGTCTCGGCAAGCTTGTCCCGCGATTCCTGCGTCTGCGTGGAGCTGACGGAAAGCTGCTGATTGAGGGCTTGTATGTTGGACTGGGCGGCGGTGAATTTTTGCTCCAGGCTGGCCTGCTGCTGCTGCAACTGTTGTGCCTGCTGTTCGCGCGATTGCAGTTGCGATTGATAAGCCTCCACCTGGCGCGCTCGCTCGTTCAAGAGCGCCTCCTGTTCGTTCACCGATTGATGCGTTTTCGCGAGTTCGGCCAGCAACTGTTCGCGGCGCTTGCTTTCCTCGTCCAGCGCGACGCGCATGGCGGCGGCGAGATCCTTGCCCGAGTCCGCCTGGTTGGTGGCGGTCACGTCCATCTTCATGGTGCGGGCCGAGCCGTCCTCGGTCACGCGGTTGATGTCCGGCGAGGAAAACACCAGCAGGCTCACCAGCAGGAAATCACAGATGACGATGAGAATGGACCGGTTCATGGCGCGGTGGCATAACTGCGCTCAACCGGGGCGGCGCCCTCGGGAGACGCGGCTTCCGCTTCAAGGAGGAGTTTTCGCCGCGCCGCGCGCAGATGGCAGATCTTGAACACCGAAACGAAGATGATGCCGAAGGACGTGGATGAATACGCCACCATCAGGCTGAACTGGTGGACGACATTGAGGGAGAACAAGATAAAGGAGACGATGGTACCGAGGAAGCCGAGATACAGGCCCGCATCGAACAAATGGTCCTCGTTTTCGAGCAATTTGAGCTTCATCCGGGCGGGGACGCGCTGGCGGCGGATTTCCGCAAGCTTGACGATGGAGGAGATGTAAAGCAGCGCCTGCAGCACGAAGAACAGGAGCATGGTCCAGACATTTGACGGATTCATAATTGATTGATGAGCGCCGTGATTTCCCGCCTGGACCGGACCACCCGCCATGGGCAGGCTCAGTCGAAAGGGCATAGCCGCTTTCTGGCCTTCCTGGGCGAGAAACGGCTCGCTCAGAATCAGCACCACCAGCAGAAAACCCAGCGCAAACAAAAATTCCCGGGCGAGGTGGACCCCGCGCACCTGCAACGGCCGCTCCAGTTCCGACGCGTCCGGCCGCGCAAAATGCAGCGACGCCGCGAACAAAAACCCCGCCGCCAAATACAACAGCCACTTCACGGTAATCGCAACTGCGGGCATTCGCCAGCAGAAATCCGCGGCCAAATCCCGGAACGACTCGAACGGCCCCCACGCCGCGAGCGACCGCCGCAGCGCCGGGTCAAAGAGGCGTTCGTCGCGATTAAGCAATTCATCCACGCCGCCCGAACCCGTGCGCAGGCTTGCCGCCAGGTCGGCAACGCCGGTCTGATTGAAATGGCTCAAATACTCGCCGACCGCGCCGGGCCGGCCGGAAAGTTCCACGGCGGAAAAAATCACCGGTTCGCGCCCGGTCGTCTGGCGGAAGGCATTGGCCAGACGCTGCAGCGTCCGGGCATCCTCGATTTTGCCGACGAAGACGGTCAGTTGGTCCCAGTTGAAGCGCTGGCCCAGCGACATGAAATCCAGCAGCATCTCCTCGAGCGGCTGGGAATCGCGGCCGCGGTTGGCTTCGGACGCCAACGTGAACACGGTGTTGCTGAGGCCGGCGGTGAGGCGGCCTTCCTCGATCAACAGGCCGCAAACTGTCAATGCCGCGTCAAACGCCTCGCCCGCCGACGAGTGTGACGGCGAAAAAATGACCGTATTGGTCAGTTCGCGGCAACGTACCAGTTCACGCACGGCGGAAACCGAGGAGGCATCGAGAAATTCAATCGCTTTTTCTTGGTTCTCGCGCCGGAGCACAAAGTCCGTGAACGGCACCGAAGCCTCGTCGGGCTGGTTCGGTGCGATGCGGAACATGGTGTCCAGCAACGGTTCGTCGCCGCCCAGCGTCCGCCAGGAAGGATGGGCCACGGACAAGTTCGTGACGGCCACGTCGAGGCTGGACCACGCAGGCAGTTGTTGGGCCTGCGCGGCGCGGGAAAGCAGGCCGGCGGCGCCGAGATGGCGGGTGTTCACCAACGCGAGGCCGCTCGACACCACGCTGTGCGTGTGCCGGCCGGCGTTTTCGACGACAATGGAATCCACCGCGCGCAAATGGACGGGCATCAGCCAGCCGCAAATGAAGAGCAGCAGGCCGGGGACGGCACAGGTGAAAAAGAGCGTCCAATTTCTCATCGCAACGAAACATAATGCAGGCCAAAAAAAACTCCAACAACCAGTTTTGACCAAATTCCCACTATTGGAGCTGCCGGCCCGGGAACAAATGTGTGGTCGGCCCGGAGGGTGGCGGCGGCGCGGCCCGAAACAGCGCCGCCCCATGAGCAGGCACGTACGATGAAAATTTCCCTTCGAAGGCGCCGAGGGTCTCGTGAGTCCAGAGGTCGCGAATGATTTGGCGGCCGGCCAGGCCGGCTTCGCCCCAGCGCAACTCGACGATGGCGTTGGTCTGGCCGCGGTTGAAGAGGCCGACGGCGCTGGAGCCGTCATGGAGTTTCTTCACCCAGGCCTCGGTGTTGTCGCGCTGCATCACGCGCCGGGCCGGGTTGCCAAGCGGATCCTGGTTCACGGCAATGACTTCGTCATTGCTGAGCAAGTCAAGCGTCCAAGCATCGGTATCGGGCAGGTTCATGCCCAGCATGAGCGGCGAGGGCGCCAGCGACCACAACGACATGAGGGTGACCATCTCGTCCTTCGTGAAGCGCGTCTGACGTTCACGGGCGTTGGCCCAGGAACGGATGGAGAGATGGCCAAACGGGATCATGTCGGCATCCGGCCAATGGCCCGGGCCGCCCTTGTCCTGCCAGTGTGCAAGCAGTTCGAATTGTTCGTTGAGCTTCCGCCATTGGTCCCGGAAATCGCCCGAGATGCGCCACATGTTCGCCTGCTGTTCGATGTGGGCGGCATGGGAGACAGCGGTGGGGCCGGGCGAGGTGCTGAAAACAATCGGCCGGCCGCAATGGTCTATCGCCTTGCGGATCATCTCAATTTCATTGGTGTGATACGGCGAGGACAGGTCGTCCACCTTGACGAAGTCCACGCCCCACGATGAGTAGAGGCCGAAGATGGAGTCATACCACGCCTGGCCGGCGGGGTTGTCGCGGACGCCATACATGTCCGGGCACCACTCACATATGCTATGCGGGTCGCCGGCGTCGGCGGCAGTGAGGCCGGTGCCGGCGATGGGCGTGGAGGTGTTGACGGCCTGTCTCGGGATGCCGCGCATGATGTGAATGCCGAATTGGAGGCCCATGTCGTGGATCTTGTCCGCGAGCGGTTTGAAGCCCTGGCCGGTGGCGGCGGAGGGGAACTTATTGACCGCCGGCAACAGGCGGCCGAACAGGTCCGCGGTGAGCCGCGCGCCGGAGCGGTCCCGGGTCAAGTTCTTGTCGTCCGGCGTGGCCACGGGGTCGTACCAACGGAAATCAATCACGACATATTTCCAGCCATGCGACAGAAGATGCTTCTTCAGGTAGCGGGCGTTGGCGAGCGTTTCCTCCTCGGTCACGCTGTCGCCATAGGAGTCATAACTGTTCCAGCCCATGGGCGGCGTGGGCGCCCAGAACCAGAAGGCGGGCGGCGTATTCGAGGAGACTGACGCTGCATCGTCCGAGCTGCGCGCGATGCACGGGAGGAGAAGGAGGCCCGCGGCGATGATAGCGGCCCATTGGACTGGAGCACGATTGCAGTTCATGAGAATACGACTTCGAGCGATGTTCGCCGTTCAATTGAAACCAGATTTCGCGTCCGCGCGCAACCCCGTCGATTGGCGCCCAATGGGAATGTTGCGACGCGCTCATTAAATTTTCGCAAGAAATCACGCATTTGAAATTTAAAGAGCCAGTTCCATGACGGCATCCAGCGAGCGGGTGTTTGATGTAATACGCTCCAGTTTTCGCATTTTGCCGGATAACTTTCGCAAATTGCGTGGCTTCCAGCTCCAGGCGCCGTCAGGCCATGCCGCAACCCCTTGAACATCAATAATCGTGCAGTGTATTCAAATGTTGGCATTCCATTTGCCGGAAAAATTGACATCGCCGGCGAGGTGACCATGGGAAAAGTCCCAATTGAACTGCGCTGATGACCGCTGGAAACAGACAGATTTGATATATAGTTTATAATGATCCGACCGATTTTACTGGCCGAGGATTCTGAAGACGACGCCATCTTGATACAAGCCACCCTCAGGAAGGCCGAGGTGCTGAATCCTGTGCTGGCGGTTTCTGACGGAGTTCAGGCGATTGCTTACTTGAAGGGTCACGGATTTTATGCCGACCGCGTATCATTTCCGCTTCCCGCGGTAGTCCTGCTGGACCTCAAAATGCCGCATAAAAACGGGTTTCAAGTTTTGGAATGGTGGAAAACACAGCCGCAATTGAAAGACATCCTGATAGTGGTGTTGAGCGGTTATTATGACCTGGAGTCCATCCGGTACGCCTATTCGCTGGGGGCGCGATCATTTCTGATCAAGCCCTGCAAAGTTGAAGACATCATGAATTTAAGGCAGGCTTTCGCCGGCTCGTGGAATGAACCCGCAACGTCATTACCGCCGCAAGGCGAAATGAAAATAACCGGCTCCACGACGGGGCGCGGGCCGAGAAATTAAATTTATCCCGTCCGCGCGTTAATAGTGCGGGCGGATTTTCCCGCCCATTGGACAGCGCAAAACCAAGCCACGCCGACGGGCCGTCATTTTCAGAAAATTATTTTTGTGAAACGATCTATGGATTGAATTGGGAGCTGGTGCCAGGCGCGATGCCGGTGTTGCTTATGTCGGAGGCCGAGATGGTATCGATCACGGAAGCGCCGTCATCGGTGAAGAAGACGGTGAACTGCCCTGATCCATTGACGAGCGGCGCGGGTGAGGGCGTGATGGAGTTGGGGTCACTGCAGGTGATATTGATGGTATCAGCAACTGTGGGGACAGGGTTCCAGTTGCTGTCAACGGCCAGGACGGTGCAGATGACTTGACCGCCAGTGAGGGGGGCGGGCGTCCCGGTCTTGCCGGTGACAGTGTAAGGCGCGTTGGTTTCACCCGGGAGCAGAACCTGAAGCCGGGTGAACGGACCGGACGCGAGTTCATCAACGATGTCGATGGAGGGAATGCGGCTGGCCAGCAATTGAATGCTGGAGATGGCGGAGATTTGCGGCGACGTTTCGGGAATGAGGACCAGAGTATCGCCCTGCACCGATCCGAGGCCGTTGAAGGCGAAGGTGGTGTTGGGGGGGTACGTCTTCTTGGGCTGATTCTTGATCGTGTCGTCCACGTCGTAGCCGCCGTCGCTGGCGACGCAGAGCGTTCCGCTGAGGCCGGTGACCGTGGTGACAAGGGAACCGGCGCTGTAAACGGCAACGTCTATGACATTGGAGTTGTTGAACGAGGCGGTCACGCCGTATTGGCCGGAGCCAATTTTGGTGGAGGTCGTGGAGAAGACGACGCCGTTGGTGATGCCGGGGGCGTTGCCGATGCCCTTTTCCTGGAGAAAGGCGCCAATGGGAAGGGTTCCGGAAGGATCGAGTTCCTGCCACGAGACGGAGTAGGAAGAGAGGTTGGTCGGCATGGTAATTGAGACCCCATCCTGCCCGCTGCTGCTCAGATTGGTGATATAGAGGCTGCTGCCGGAAGCTGAAATCGCCGCGTTGCCGAGGCTGGTGTTGGCCAGGCCCTGATACAACAAACTGGCATTCTCACTGGTGATGGTCAGGGCGGGCATTTGAGATGCCGTCAGCTGCATGGCTGTTACCGTCACCGTGTTCGTCACGTTTTCAGGACTGATGTAAAGGTAATCCATGGACGCGAATGCGCTTCCGCTGAACGACGCGAACACCGGGAATCCCCAATCCTCTCCAAGAAATTGGCCACTGTTCGTACTATATAAATAGGTGGTTCCAAACGGATCGCGGTAGCAATTGGTACAGGGTCCTCCTGCGATTTCCACCGCAGCTCCGGTCTGGTTTGACGCCTGCGCCGTCAAGGTTCCCTGATAGTAGCTCTGTACCGAGTACGTGCTGGCCCCGATCGCCGAGAAGTCCGCCGCGACGGAAACATTGGTGGCTCCCGTCTTGGTCGTGGTCACGGTGCCCAAGATACTGTTGGGGATTCCATTGAATGTCCCGATCAAGGTCTGCTTGACAAAGGCACCGACCGGGAGCGAATTGGAGGGATCAAGTTCCTGCAGTTGCACATCGAACCCCGACAGATCGGCCGGCGCAGCAATGGAAACGCCATCCTGCCCGCTGCTGCTCAGATTGGTGATATAGAGGCTGTCGCCGGAAGTTGAAATCGCCGCGTTGCCGAGCGGCGCGTTCACCAAGCCCTGATAAGACAGCGGGGCGGGCAGCGGCGTAAAACTCGCCCGATAAAACCTGTAAGAACTCGTGCTGCTGGGCCCCTCCACGACCTGCGCCAGCCCGTTGAAGTTCGTCACCGTCGGCTCATTGGTCCAGTTCTTGAGGTCCGCGGAACTTTGCAAGGTGAACGCCGCTGCCGGCGGCCCTATCACCCGCAGCATAAAACTTCCGTCCGGTAACGCCGTCGGCGTAATCAACTTCGGCGTCGCCGGCGTCGGCAGCACAAGGCCAAGCGAGGACGATCCGCCATTTGTGACAATCCCCTGGTTGTTGATGAACAAATTCGTCAACGTCGGATCGTAAGTGTCTGCATCCACCACATACGCCTCGTCGCTCGGCGGCGTCCAATTCATCCCCCAGTAGCCGGCCCCATCCTGCGTCCCCGACCCCACGAGCTTCCAAGGCAACGCCCCAAGATTGTTGCTCGCCGCATATGCCGACACCACGCTCAGCGGTACTGCATAGAAATCAACCCCTGTTGCTGTTGTCGTCCCCACCGAATTCGTTCCGTTCCAATTCCCCACGTAGAGATGAACCGAATTGAGGACTCCCGCCAGATTCGTCGCAAACGCGTAGGACGTAGGCTGAATTGAAATCGTAAAGTTTTGCGCGTTCGCCGGGTGCCTCAAAATGATTCCCGACAACCGGTAATGGGTGAAGGCCCCGCAATCCGGATTTGGGCCGCCCCCCTGGTAAGGAAACAAATGCTCGCACTCCAGGTAATCATTCCAACAATTCCACGGACAATCGGCCTGGTCCGTGCAACCTGGCGCGCACGAGAGCAGGTCCGTCTCGCAACATGCATACAAATCGTAAAGCGCTCGGGCCTTGAAAGGCATGAGAACAAGCAGCGCGGTCGCCGCAATGATAACGACGAGAGAGAACTGGGATTTTGATTTCATAACTTGGGTTTTTCGGTGGTGGCTTACTGCTATTTACAATGTTTTTTATACTGTTCGGGAAAAATCGAAAAACAGAGGCTCTGTCGGGTTGCCCGCTCCAACCGCGGAAGTGCCAGTTGTAACGAAACCGTAACAAACAAAGCTGAGCAGACAAAGTCTCACATCAGGGCCTTTCAAGGCTTTTTCTTGGAATTACTGTTTTTTTCCGGAGTTACTTCCGCCGCGAACGGGACCAAATGCTTCCCGAAACAACCACGGCTGCACCAAAAAACGGTGACTGGTAAGGAGTGTTGTCCCGATTCTATACATCCCCGTTCTCATATGCAAGATTTTTTTAAATAAAATAATTTTTAAAACGGCCTCAGCGGCAATCAGGCAGGTTGTGTCCGGGTAGAGGACCTCTTTAAGCGCGGGATTACACCAGACATGCTCCAAGCGGCCAGGCCGGTTCAAGCGGGTGCGCGAACAGCGGACGCTTGCGCGGGCATGGGGGTGTGCTAATCTGCACCGTCAGGGCGCCCGTAGCTCAGTTGGATAGAGCACCTGCCTTCTAAGCAGGTGGTCGCGCGTTCGAATCGCGCCGGGCGCACCAAATACCGCACCCGGGAAGGCTGATCATCCAACGCGGCGAGCAAGGACCTTAAACCGAGGTGAGCGCCGCGCGCGCGTCTTCGCCCGCGCCGGTTTTCTCAAGAAAATAGTCGTAGTTGCCGGGATATGATTTCACCTGGCCGGCATTCACGTGGAGAACCTTGGTGGCAAGATGGCGGATGAAGTGGACGTCGTGGGAAATGAAGACCAACGAGCCTTCGTATCGTTCCAGGGCCAGGGTAAGAGATTCCACCGTGGTGATGTCCAGATGCGTGGTCGGCTCATCCATGAGCAGGAGATTGGGCGGGTCCACCAGGAACTTGACGAGGTTGAGGCGGCTTTTCTCGCCGCCGCTCAGGACGCCGGTCGGCTTGTGGATTTCCTCCTTTCGGAACATGAACGAACCGAGGATGGCGCGGGCCTCGTCTTCCTTCAGGGCGGGCGAACTGGCGAGGACTTCCTCCAAAACCGTCCGGTTCGCGTCCAGTGTGTCGGCCCGATGCTGGCTGAAATAGCCGATCCGGGCGTTGTGCCCCAGCTTGCGCTCGCCCCGCTGAAATTCCACCGCGCCGGCAAGAATCTTGAGCAACGTGGACTTCCCGGCGCCATTCGGCCCGACCAACACGGTGCGTTCGCCTCTTTCGATGGTCAGGTCGAGGCCCGCGTAAACCACGTTTGAGCCATAGGCCATGTGGATGCCCTCAAGGGTCACCGCCTTTTGTCCGCCGCGCGGGGGCGGAGGAATCTGAAAACGAAACGGCTTGCGGGGCGCGGTGGGTTTCTCAATCAATTCCAGCCGCTCAATCTGCTTGAGCTTGCTCATGGCCTGCGAGGCCTTGGAGGGTATGGCGCGAAAGCGGTCGGCGAATTCCTGGAGCGCGGAGATTTCCTTTTGCTGGTTTTTGTAGGCCGCGACCCGGTTTTCGTAATTGGCCTCGCGCTGCACCAGAAAGTCGGAATAATTGCCGGCGTAGGAAATTATCTTCTTCTCCGAAATGTCATAAACCTGCGTGACGATCTCGTCCATGAACTGGCGGTCATGGGAAATCATGAGGACGGCGCCGGAATAGTTCTTGAGATAATTTTGGAGCCAGAGCAACGCGAGCAAATCAAGATGGTTGGTGGGCTCATCCAACAGCAGCAGATCGGGTTCCATCACCAGCAGGCGCGCCAGGTGGGCCCGCATGATCCAGCCGCCGCTTAATTCCCGCGCGGGCCGGTCGAAATCCGTTTCGCGATAACCGAGTCCCGTCAGCATCTTCTTCGCCTTGGCGGCGACCTGCGGATCGTTCAACGCGTCATGCTTGGCATGCGCCTCCAGATATTCCGGACTCGCCACGTCACCGGCGGATTCCAGTTCGTGGAGCCGCTTTTCAAGCCGGGGCAGTTCCGCGACCTTGCCGGTGGCCACCTCCATCACCGTTTCATCGCCCACGGCCTCGCCCTCCTGCGGCAGGTATCCGATCATGGTCCACTCGTCGCGCTGAATCGTGCCCTCGTCCGGTTCCGTCCGCTTGAGAATGATGGAGAACAGCGTGGACTTGCCGGCGCCGTTGGGGCCGACGAGGGCGACGCGGTCGCCGTAATTGACCTGCAGGGCGGCGTTCTCGAACAATATTCGAGCGCCCATGGACATCTTCAAATCACGAATTGTAAGCATTAATTCACCGGCCGCCAGCGCTTGACCATGAAAGGGGAGCTTGGGTTTCCGCCGCGAATTTGTGGACGATTCGCGGGCGGGAAGACTTCGCTTTGCGGGCGACCGATTTACAAGCTTGGGGCGGCCGCTCGATAAATGCCAGCCAAAAAACGCCGCCGCCAGCATTTCACGCCACGTCGGTCAGATTCGCAATTGAATCAAGGCGCCTTGGCGGCGGGCGCCGGCGTCCCATTGGCGGCAAGGTGATAGGCCGGTTCGAAGATCATTTCGCGATTTCCACCCTTGAACCACAGCTTGAGTTTGCCGCGGTTGGGGTCGGCCGGGGTGGCCGTGGCATCAATGTGCCGGCTCTCGCCGCCCTTGCCGCTGGTGGTGGCGGTGCCGATGATGGCCGCGACTTTTCCGTGGCTGATTTTGGCGAGCGACTCATCCGAAACGATGATGGCCAGTTTGCCTTTTTCGTTTTTGAAGAAGTAGGGAGAGACGGTGATGTGATAATCGCCCAGGTAAACACCGTTCGAACGCTGGAGCGAGCCAATGGTCAAGGTGACCTTGCCGGCGGTAATCGCCATGGAGCTGGGATCAATGATGAGAATGCGATCGAGAGCGGCGGAATTCGTGGGGTCGGGCGCCGCATGGGCAGAGCAACAACCGATCGCGAGGAGCGCAATCAATTCAAGGTGCAGTTTCATCATTTTTCGAAGACACGGCTGAACAGAGGCTTCGTCAGTCAAGATTCGGACAAGTGGTGCGATGTGTATATGGGGTGAAAGCCCCACGGCGGTGCTGGCGCACGCTCACTTCGCCGTCTTTGACTTGGGTGGCGCGGGAAACTCGAAACGGCCGGAACCGGTTTCCGGTTTTACTAGGAATTCCACCCAGCGGCCCCGCTGGACGGCGAACGTGAAGTCCAGGGTTTTCGTCTCCGGAGGAATGTTCCTCAGGTAGCGATCCTGCATATTGTCGCCGGTGGAGGAGGAGGGGCTTTCCACGTTGGTGCCATTGTCGGCGCGGATTTCAATCAGATCGAGATGGAGGTCATTGGACAGTCCCGTCATGCGGAAATGCGCCTCGGAGAGCTGGCTGGTGGACCAGCCACCATTTAAATTCGTGAGCGACGGGCGGCGGATGATGTGGTCCAGGGTCACGGTGACGCCGTTGACGTTGGTGGCCCAGCCTGGATAGTTTGTTTGAAGCATTTCCGGCACGGGAACGTTCTTGAAGGTGAAGAGTTCGCCCGCGGCGAAACCCTTGGTGCGTTTGATTTCGCAGCGCAGTTTCCAGGCGGACTCGTTGGTCCAGAGCGAGGGGCCAAACGAAAAAATATCGTCTGCGCCGCCCGACGACATGCTCGTGCTGCGAAGCACGTTGCCGGTGGCATCGCTTAATTCCACATGATCCACCTGCCAGATTTGGCTGGAGTCGGTGGGTGATCGCAGTAGAAGACAGCAGCCAGTTTCATTCCGGCCATCGTCGTGGTTCGTGCTAAACGTGACGACATGGCCGCCGTCCGGGAGCGGGGAGTAACTCATGTCATTTCCCAAGCCGGTGGTGACCTGAATGAGTGTAGCTTTGACATCCCCAACCATTTTGGTTGCCGGCAAAGTCTCCGGTTGCCATTGCGAGTAGGCTCGGAATTCGGGGTTCAAGACCGTCAAGGTACCACACTGCTTCACCTTGCCCTGGGTGTCGTGGAAATAGAAATGCAGGGCAAGCGTGCGGTTACGACGGGGAAAGGCGCTGAACTGCATGGCGAACAGGCCTCCAACGCCGGGATAGAAAGTCTGATCGCTGCCGGAAACGAAGCCGTTTGTGTCTGCCAGATAGCCCTCGTACCAGCCGAGGAAAGGCCTTGGCGGCGAGGCGGGGGCGATGGTGGGAGAATCCAGCCAAACGACCAGCGTAGGTGTGGGTGTGGAGAGGGCCTGGTGCGTCACCACGCCGGAACCGAGGAGACGCCCAAGCGCGACCTGCATGCCCCAGGGCGTCCGTGCGACGAGACGGGCCAGCGTGCCTCCGATGACATGGTTGGTGCCGAAGGTCGTGCCGGCCACGGAAACGGTAGTGCCATCGGGCAGCAGCAATCTGGCGGAGGTTGATCGATGCGGTTTCAGCCAAAGAATCAAAACCGCGCCGCCGGCGAGGAGCAGGAGCAGAAAGAAGAGCGCGAGGATTACCTTGAGCAATAGCTTCCTTGGTTCAGGTTCGGGCACGCGGCAGTTTTCCGATTGGGGATGTCGGCGTCAAGGGTGGCCGCGTCATGGGCGAGTGTCTTTTTTGCGGGACGATTTGTGCCGGTGCTGGTAAATTGCAGGCGTCCATATGCCCACGGCCAAAGAACTTGTCGGTCAGGCGATGTCGCAGGAGCGGCCGGGCGCGATTCCGGTGATGTGCCAGATGGCGAACGGCCACATCATCATCAACACCAAGGTCCATCCGATTGAATATTTCACCAGCGACGAGGTCTGGGCGGATTGCCTGCTGCGCATGCGGGCGTTGTACGATTTTGACGGGATCCTGTGCCACAAACCGGGGCGGGTGAAGGGGCTGATGGACATGGTGGTGCGGACGGATTTTGACGCGCCGATTCCGACGATGTATTTGCAGGACGGTTCGCGGATTGAATGCACGCGGGATGACGACGCGTATTACAAGAGGCCGCCGGGCTTTCAACTGCCGACGCTGGCGACGATTGATTTCGAGCATCCGCTGGCGTGGGCGCCGGATTCGTTTCGCGCGTTTCAGGCGAGCAAGGCGACGTATGATTATTGCACGCCGGAGGAAATTCCGGACGACGTGTTCGGTTTGCTGGACCGGGTGATTGCGAAGGCCGGGGCGAATTATTCGGTGCACGGCGAGGTGCGCGCGCCGTTCGACCATTTTTTGAACTTATTGGGGATGGAAGACGGATTGATGGCGACGCTGGACAATCCCGAAGGCACGCACCGGCTGCTGGCGAAGACGACGCAGTGGTCGGTGGCGCTGGCGGTCGCGCAGATGCGTCGCGGGGCGCATGCGATAAAAATCAGCAGCCCGTTCGCGGGCTCGGGATTTTTGCGGCCCGAGATGTATGAGGAATTGATCATTCCCTACGAGAGCCAGATTGCGGCGGCGGTGAAGGCGGAGGGCGGGTTTGTTTATACGCACACGTGCGGGGCGATTGGCGACCGCTTGGACCTGATGCTGAGGTCGGGGATTTCGGGAATTGAATGCCTGGATCCGCCGCCGCTGGGCAACGTGGATTTGGAGGAGGCGGTGAGCCTCCTGAACGGCAAGATTTTCCTCAAGGGCAACGTGGACCCGGTCAACACGCTGTTGCGCGGCAACAAGGACAAGGTGCGCGCAGATGTCAGCGAAGTGCTCGACCGCGCGGGGCACGTGATGTCCGGTTTTATCTTGTCTTCGGCTTGCTCGGTCGCACCGCCGGTGAACCCGGAAAACATCAAGCTGATGGTGCAGCTCTGCCGCGATTTCAAGCCTTGATACCGTATTCATGCACCCGATGAAAATCATTGCCCGCGCGCCGGCGAGGGTTGATCCCGCCGGGGGCGGCACGGATTCGCCGCCGTACTGCATTGATTACGGCGGTGCGGTGGTGAATTTCACCGTGGCGCGGTATTCGTATGCGAGCTTCGAGTGGCAACCGAAGGAGCGCGGGGTGTTAATTTATTCGCACGACGCCAAAAAGGGAGTTCTTGCGGCGTCGGCGGAGGCGCTGGAATACGACGGGCAACTGGATTTTCTGAAGGCATTTGTCAAACGGCTGGTCGGGCCAGACCGGGGTTGTTTGATTGTGACGCAATCAGACATTCCGGAACGCACGGGCCTGGGCGGGAGCGGGGCGATGGGTGTGGCAATGGTGGGGGCAATCACGCGCGCGCTGGGGCAGAAGATTACCCGGTATGACATCGCGTTGCTGGCCGATGAAATCGAGCGCAAGGACCTCGGGCACAGCGGCGGCAACCAGGACAGTTTCGGCTCAGCCATCGGCGGCGTGAAGCTGATTACTTACCACAAGGGCGGCGGCTGCGCCTGCGAACGGCTGAAGGTGCCGGACGACGCGCTGGCGCAGTTGGAGCGCGATTCCTTGATGATTCACACGGGCCAGCCGCATCTCTCGGGCACGATCCACGCCGACATCAAAAAATGGTATCACCAGGAGAATTCGCCCACGATCAAGGCGATGGACGGCCTCAAGACCGCGGCGCAACGCATGGCGGCGGCATTGCCGGCGGGGGATTTGGGGACTTACATTGATTGTCTGAACGAGTCGCGGGGGCATCATTATGCGCTGCATCCGAGCTGTGACAGCGACCGGCTCCGGGAATTTTTTGCGGCGTTGGATCCGCACATTCACGGCGGCAAAACCTGCGGCGCGGGCGGCGGCGGGTTCATTTTGGTTCACATGAAATCAAACCGGCGCAAGGAATGCGTTGAAACCGCCGAGGCCCTGGGCGGCCGGGTCTGGAATTTCAATTTTGACCATCAGGGATTGATCACGTGGGAGGAGCGATGTTCAAGTGAGGGGGAGATTGCGGCGTTGAGCCAAATGGTGGCAGGGCGGGGATTGTTATAAGTTGGTCCAGCGCCGTGGCACACGCATTCCGCCGACACAGAAATCCTTGGGCTTGTGGTGTTTGCAGAAAAAAACTCGACATTGTTATGAAATGGGAGTAAGCAGCGAATGGTCAAAATTCCAGATTGGCCTGGACACTCCTTGTCCAAGGGCTGCGGTTATCATTACCGGAATGTTTTTGATTTTTTAATAAAAATACCGTGGGTAAAAATTCTTCAATCGAATGGACAGACCACACCTTCAATCCATGGTGGGGGTGCGCCAAAGTTTCGCCTGGCTGCACGAATTGTTACGCCGAATCTTGGGCCAAACGTGTTGGGGCGAAGGTTTGGGGAGTTGAGAAAAGCCGCCGGTTTTTCACACCGAAACATTGGGACGAACCGCTTAAATGGAATGAAGATGCTAAATCAGACGAGAATCGCAAGAGGGTGTTTTGCGCTTCAATGGCTGATGTATTTGAGTCCAGAGCTGACCTTGATCCATGGCGGCTGCGGCTCTGGAAACTGATTGATGATACCCCTTGGCTCGATTGGCTGTTACTCACCAAAAGACCTGAAAATATTGAAAAAAGGATCCCGTGGAAAGACCAATGGCCAGACAATGTCTGGCTCGGCACGACCGTTGAGAATCAAGAATACGCCGCAACACGATTGCCAATCCTGCTTCAGTTTCCAGCTAAACGACGTTTTCTTTCTTGTGAACCCCTTCTCGGCCCAGTGGACCTTAATGCTTGGACGATTTCCCTTCCAAAACATTTATATCCAATTGATTGGGTGATTGCTGGAGGGGAGAGTGGTACAAATGCGCGTGCAATGCTTCCAGGATGGGCGAAGACACTTCGTGACCAGTGTCAAAAGGCGGAGATTCCATTTCATTTTAAACAATGGGGGCATTGGGCTCCGGTTCCAGCGCCCAAAAAAGAGAAATCTGCAGCTCGCAAATTCTGGGATGAAGTTTTAGGTGCGGAAATTTTTATGGAACCAAAGGGCAAAAAAGTCGCTGGTCGTCGCTTGGACGGGATTACTTGGGACGAGCTTCCAGCGACTGCATGAAAGAGTTTTTGTTCGACGACATGCCCCCGGAAAATCCGCAGGAGGCGAAACGCACCTTCCGCCAACTCGAACACCACATATGGACGGAGAGCAAAGCAAATTTAATTCAACACTACCTCCAAGGATTTGTATACGTAACGAAACATGGAACCTATATCGATGGGTTCGCCGGACCACAAAATCCAGACAAACATGAAATGTGGGCCGCAAAGCTTGTCGTCGAGAGCCGCCCGCGTCGCTTACGGCATTTTTTCTTATTCGAACACGACCGAGATAAAGTCCAAACTTTAAAGCAATTAATTTCCAATCAACCCCCGCGCGTAAAAGGGGAATCAAAACGAACTTTTAAGATTTACCCCGGCGATTTCAATAGCAACATTCATAAGATGCTCTCGGAGTTTCCCATTCCAGAGAAGGAAGCGTCTTTTTGTCTTTTGGACCAACGCACCTTCGAATGCAAATGGTCTACCGTTCAAGCCGTTGCGTCCCACAAAAGCCGTGGCAATAAAATCGAATTGTTCTATTTTCTCGCTAATAGTTGGATGGATCGCAGTATTTCAGGATTTAAGAATCCAGAACGAGAAATGAAAAAATGGTGGGGTGACGGAACTTGGAAAGAGCTGATTCAACGCCGTGGACTCGAACGCGGCATTTTTTTAGCGGAGCGCTTCAAGAAAGAGCTTGGTTACAAATACGCCTATTCGTTCCCCATTTTTGGGAGAAAAGATGGCGGCAAGATGATGTATTTCATGGTTCACGCTTCAGATCATCCAGACGCGACACCGATAATGTTCCGCGCTTATAAGAAATCCGTCGGTGGAAACCCCATTCGCCTCTCCCAACCTGACTTAATTGCGAGACCGACGTAGCGGCATGCGACCCCGTTGGGGTCGTCATAATGCCGCGCTGTGCGCGGAAAATTAAACGAGGGTTGGTGTGAACAGGCAGAGTTGCCGGTATCGGCATGGCAATCCTTGTTTACGATGGGGGCGGAGGGGATTAGGATAGACTGGACGTGCTGAAATTGGAACATCTCGCGGAGTTACTGGAACAGAACCGCGCCGCCGCGCAGGCGCAGGTGAAGGAGTTTGCCATCGGCGGCCGGGTGTTCGCCTTTAATTCACGCCCGGCCATCATGGGGGTGATCAATCTCTCGCCGGATTCGTGGTATCGCGAGAGCGTGTGCCTGACGGCGGAGCAGGCGGTGCAGCGAGGCCGGGTGCTCACGGCGCAGGGGGCGCACATCATTGACGTGGGCGCGGAATCGACCCTGGCGCACGCGGCGCGGGCGGATGGGGGCGCGCAAAATTCAAAATTGTTGCCGGTAATCAGGGCGTTGCGGGCGGCGGAGGTGCTGGTATCGGTGGAAACCTATCAGCCGGATGTGGCGCGGGCATGCTTGGAGGCGGGGGCGAATGTGCTGAATCTCACGGGCACGGAGCACGCAGAGGAGATGTTCACGATGGCGGCGGCAAATGACGCGGCGGTGATCCTGTGTTATGTGCAGGGAAAAAATGTGCGCGAGGTGGGGGAATTCGATTTCAGCGCGGATCCCGTGGCGATGATGGAGGAATTTTTCGCGCGGCAGATTGAAGCGGCGACGTCGCATGGCGTGGACCGGATATTCATTGATCCGGGCCTGGGGTTTTATTATCGGAATTTGCAGGACAGCCGGGTGCGGGTGCGGCATCAGATGACGACGTTTTTGAACACGTTCCGGCTGCGGAAGCTGGGGTGGCCGGTGTGCCATGCGCTGCCGCATGCGTTTGAATATTTTGGTGAGGAAGTGCGGTGCGCGGAGCCGTTTTTTGCGGTGCTGGCGGCGTTGGGGAAGACGGATTTGTTCCGGACGCACGAGGTGGCGCGGGTCAAGGCGGTGGTGGAGACGCTGGGGGTATACTAAGCAAAGTTATGAAAGCCTTTGCCCTTCTCGCGCTGATCTTTGCGGGGGCTGCTTCTGTATCAGCTGGCCCAGCCACTTTGGAAGAGCTTAATTCGCATCTTTTCACAAATGCTCCAATCGTCTGGGAAGCGCCAACCAACAATCTGCCGAAAGCCTTTTGGATTTATAAAAGACATCTCCCTCAGATTTTCAACCAGATAGTCATCTCCAACGCCATCGTTTTGGCCTCACTCCAGAGCAAAGGATTCCCCAAACCATCGACGGACGAATTCTATATTCCTGAGGACAAAGGGCCCAATTATGAAGGTCCGATTCCCGTTATTTTTGAAATCAGACCCGCTGACGCAAATTTGTCATATTATATGCCAAACTGCATCACGATTCCGGCCAAGGGAATTCCCAGCGATGAAGCGATCACGAAACGCGCATGGGAATACGCTCTTAAACTAGAACTCGATCCCGCAAAGCTGGTTCAACAGAGTTTCTACACGCGTTTATGCTCTACAATCGAAGATGCTCAGGATGCTACCACTAATATCTGTGGGCGCGGCGTTTTTCTATCCCGCCAGCTTGACGGAATTTCCTTCTTCTCCGCCGACAACGAAGGCAATGCGGCGGAAGGCTTTTCGATTGCTTTCGGCAGCCACGAAGAAATCCGGTCTTTTTCCATGCGCTGGTCGAATGTTGAGCGTTACGAAAACCACGCAACCGCCAGCCAGCAACAAATAAACGATTGCATTCGAGCGCATAAAACAATTGTGCTGCCGCGCATTGGTGAAGAGGACTTTTTTGCCAGACTCCGAACATTGGCGAGGGCAAAAAAACTGACGGTCACCAAAATTACGCCCTATTACGGCGAGGGTATCTTTGGCGAAATCCCAACCAACGACACGCCATGTGAATTTGTGACTCCGTTTGCAGAACTGGAGGCCGTTGCCGATTTCGGAAGCAGCAATGCCATCGTGCGGCTGATCGCCCCGATTCTTTCGTCGGAAGCAAGCAGGCTCCTGGGAACGAAAGCAAGATAGCAATCTTCCGCGCTCTTGAGCGTGTTTTTCTGGTTGGAATTTGACAAATGGCGAAGGTTAGGGGAGAATACGGGCGTCGGTGACGACGGAAAAGTGAGCGGCGAGCGGTAAGCAGTGAGCCGAAAGAGGAGGACAGGACAATCTAAATATGAAGAATTGCGCAGGCGCAGCCTGCACCCAATATCGAAGACGGGGCAAGGGAATCCAGATTGCTTCTCGCGAAGACCGCGAAGGACGCAAAGGAAGGGCGAATCCGGACGGTAACGGACAATAAAGGACGATAACGGCGTTTAATAATTTTTTTGATGAGATTGGAAAGACAACTGGCCATGTCAGGGATGGGTGTTTCCACATGGGCAATATGCCATCCCTCCCTCAAAAGCGGCGCGGCAAGCCTTGGTGTCGTACCGCTTCGTACCGGCTGGTACCGCTTGGTACCGGATATATTTTTTTCTCCGCACACAAAACAAAGGGAAAAGGGGGTAAGTTGAATCCGGTTTGCAACATTTCACCTAATGCGGCACTGATGGGACACGAGCCCGGTTCCAAGGCGGTGATCTTGAGGGAGTTATCGCTCAAAAATGATGTGTCGTTGCAAGCGCATGATTTTTCGCCGGTTGCGAACATTTTTCACCTTTTTTCACGATTTTTCACCCCATATCTCACCTGTAACAGATTGATTTCTCGCCGGTTGTGGAAAAAACACGGTTTAATTGAATCCCGGAGCAGAGTCAATATGGAAATCATGAAATCAGGAATCGAAGATACGGATCGGGGATATAAGGAAGGCAGGAAGGGAGGAAAACAGGAAAGGATTTTCGACAGGATTAACAGAATTAAAGGAATTGAGGACGCAAAGAGCGGAGGGATTAGGATTAGGATGAAGAGTAAGATTAGGAACGGGAGCGGAAGGTCAAGCGCGCTGGCAGAGGAAGACGCCTTCCTCGCCGGATTGGGTGATCCATTGATCGAGGACTTTTATCCCGTGCGGAGCAAGGAGGGTGCGGACGAGCCCGGGAGTGTGACGATAGGAAAAAAAGAGGCGGATGGCGTCGCCGATGCGGAAAGCAAAAGTTTCGCGGTCAATCGAGATTTGCCGGGACGCGGAGAATTTGAAATTGGCGACGATTCGTTTCAAGTCGTTGGAATCTTCCACGGAGAAGTTGAGCGAGCCGTCGGTGCGTTCCACGCCGAGGTCGAGGAGGAAGGTGAGGAGCCATTCGCGGGTGAGGTCGTTGTCGTAGAGGGGCAGGATGCGTTGGACGCCGGCGGCGTAATCGGGACCGGGGGCGAGATTGGCGCTGAAGAGGAGATAATCCGTGGGACGAAGCAGGGCGGCAAGCCGGGGCAGGATGATTTGCGGCTCGAAGTTCGGAATCATGCCGAAGAAGGTGACGAGCCGCGCGGCGTCGGGATGAATGGATGGCGCAAGGATTTCGGGCAAATCATCGGCGGTGGCGAGGTCGCAGACGAGCGTATGGCATTCGACGTCTGGCAGGGCGTCGAGAACAGCGGCGCGCGCGACGAGAACCATGGGAGCGCCGACATCGGAGAGGGTGCAGGCGGTTTGTTTGCCGTTTTGGCGGAGCAATTGGAGCAGGCGCAGGTCTTTTTGGCCGCCGCCGCAGCCGAGGGCGATCAAATGAACGCGGGCCGCACTGATTTGATTGGCGGCGGCAGTGAAGGCGGCGTCATAGGTAGCGGCGCAATCGGGGTCGGTGCGTGCAGGGGAAAAGGCATCGTGGAGGGCGAGCCATTTTTGGGTTTGTTTGACGGTGTCGTAGTGGAACTTGTGGTTGACCTGCCGCGAGCGGAGGGACAGGAGCAAGTCGCGGCGCACCCGGTCGGGAAACTGGCTGGGATGAATGGTGACATGGGCCGGCGACGACATGGAAGATTGTTGCCGGAGGTTGAGGAGCAAAACAAGACCCGGTTGATGGACGACGGCATTCAGCGCGCCGGGAAGACCGTATGGGGTTTGTCCGTACTGCTCCCGCGAGGTTCCTTGCAAGTACGGAGACGCGTTGTATTGACTCGCCGACGGCCGAACCTTAATGTGTATATATGAGTTTCGACATCTCGCAACTGTTGGAGCAGTGGGATTACCAGCCGGGGCAACCGGCGGTAAGGAAATTCATCGGCAAGGACGGGCAGGAGAAAATCCAGTTGCGGGTGGATTTGGGCGTGCTGCAAATGAACGCGGAGGGCCGGCCGGACGGCAAACGCCCGCTGGGACATGCGTCGCTTTACGAGCATTACCAGGCGAAACTTTTCAAGCATCTCGCGGCGCACACGGGAGGCGAGGAGAAGTTCAAGCTGAGCGCGAACGATTGCGTGAAGCTGCAACTGGAGGCGTTTCAATATCACAACCGCTACAACTGCCAGTTGCAGTTGAAGGATTACGCGGCGGTGGTGCGGGATACGGACCGGAATTTGTCAGTGCTGGATTTCGTGGAGAAGCACGCGGAGAACGAGGAACTGTCGTGGTCGTTGCAGCAGTTCCGGCCGCAGTTGCTGATGATCCAGACGCGGGCGCGGGCGACGCAATCGCTGGAGGTGAAGGATTACGACGCGGCGGTGGAGCAGATCGAGAACGGGATTTCGCGGATCCGGGAATTTTACCGGAAGCACGAGCGCACGGACATGCTGGAGCAGTGCGGCGAGATCACGTGGTTGAAGAACTGGCTGGACCAGGTGTTCACGCTGCGGCCGTTGAGCGAGCGCGAGAAGCTGGAACACGATTTGAACGAGGCGGTGTCGAATGAGGATTACGAAAAGGCCGCCCAGGTGCGGGACGCGTTGCGCAATCTCAAGCCCACCGAATGAGTTTGCAGGAGCGCATCTCCCAGGAGATAAAAGCCGCGATGCTCGCCCGGGACGCGGAACGGCTTTCCACGCTGCGGATGCTGAAATCGGCGCTCGGCTACGTGTTGATCGAAAAGAAGACGGAGAGCCTGCCGGACGCGGAGGTGGTGGCGCTGGTGCAGAAGGAAGTGAAGAAGCGGCGGGATTCGGTGGAGCAATTTGAAAAGGGCGGGCGCGCGGAACTGGCGGCGAAGGAGAAGCAGGAGATTCTGGTGCTGGAATCATTTTTGCCGCAGCCGCTGTCGGCGGATGTTTTGGAAAAGCTGGTGCGCGACACCATCTCGGAAGTGGGCGCGACCAGCAAGAAGGACATGGGCGCGGTCATCAAGGCGGTGCAGGCCAAGGCGGCAGGCCGCGCGGACGGGAAGACGATCAGCGGATTGGTGGGGAAGTTGCTGCCATAGCCTCAGTGCTGCGGAAAGATTTGGTAGAGGAGCAAGTAGATCAGCACGCCGGTCACGGAGACGTACATCCAAATTGGCCAGGTCCAGCGGGCGATTTTTTTGTGCAGCTCGAAGCGTTGCTTCATGGCGCGGCTCAGGGTCATGAAAATCAGCGGCAGCATAAAAATGGCCAGAATAAGATGGGGATAAAGGATGGCGAGATAGATGGGCCGGAACCAGGGCGGGTTCTCAAACTTCGTGGGCCCGCGATGGAGCACCACGCCGAGGTAGGTGTGGTAGGTGAGATAGCACGCGAGGAAAAGCGTGGAGGTGACGAACGCCGCGATCATGCAGTTGCGGTGGGCGGTGCGGTGGCCGCGGCGGATGAAGAAATAGCCGAAGCTCAAAAGGATCGCGCTCAGCCCATTGAGCGAGCCGTTCACGGCGGGCAAATCCATGATGGTCATGACACGGGCTCCCGGAGCAGTTGTTTGACGGCGGATTGGAGCCGCGCCTGCGCCTCGGGATCATCGGATTCAAAGATGGCGTGTTCCTGGCCGTTGCGGTCAATCCAACCATGCACGCGGCCCTGCCGGTCCACGAGCGCGAACCAGGTGCTGTGGATGAACAAATCGTCGGGCACGGTGCGGTCGCCGGGCGGCTTTTCCACGACGACGAACTTGAAGTCGTTCACGGCGAGGCTGCGGATTTCCTGCTTGTTGCCGGTGAGAAACCACCAGCGGTTGGAGTCAGCGTGGAATTCCGCGGCAAACTTGTTCATGACCCTGGGCGTATCATATTCCGGGTCGCTGGTGAGGGTCACGAGGCGCACGGACGGATCCGCGGGCAGGGAGGATTGCATGGCCTGGAAGAGTCCGGTGATGGTCCGGCACGGTCCGGGGCAGCGGGTGAAGATGATGTCGGCGATCCAGACCTTGCCGCGCAGGTCCACCAAGGAAATGGTTTCATTGTCCTGGTTGGTGAGGTGGAAATCGGGAATCTGTCCGATGACAGGAAGGGGAAGATCGGGTGTGGCCAGTTCGGAACGGACAAACGCGGCGCCGATGACGGCCACGATCAGGACCAAGCCGCCCCAAACGAGCCATTGGAGTTTTCGCGGGGGATTGTTCATGAGTTCAACTGTCCGGTCGCATGGCGGTGCACAGAGCAAACGCCCCAGCCCTCCGGCATTCAATGCGACGAGACTTCGTCTGGCCCGTCTGAAAAAAGTGAGGGCCTATTCGAAGCTCTTGGCGGAGGTGCTGGCCGCCTTGGCCTGTCCGGCGAACCACTTGTCGTAATCCTCCTGCGTGTCCACAAAAATCCGGCCGCCGGACATGCTGGCATGACCGACGCCGCACAACTGGGCGCAGTTGATTTGATAGACGCCCACCTTGGTGGGGACAAAATGAATGGGAATCGTCACGCCGGGAATCGCGTCCTGCGTGACGCGCATGGCGATCACCTTGAAGGAATGAATCACATCCTTGGAGTTGAGGATGACGACCACGGGTTTGCCGACCACGCAATGAATCTGGTTCTGGATGGGGGCGAAATCGTCCTTGCCGTTGGGATCATTCTGGTCGATGCCCCACGGATTGTCGGTTGAGACGAGCGAAATATCACGCTTGGCAAACACACCGTCCGGTCCGGGATAAAACACGTTCCAGGCGAACTGCTGCGCCACGACATGGATGGTCACGGGATGCTGGTCGGGCGTGGGAAAGGTGCCGCTGTCCACCGCGCGTGCCCACATGGGGACGGCGAAGCCGAGGAGCAACACGCCCTCGATGAGCGCCACGGCCAGTTCGATGTAATTGGAAGCATGACTGCGGATGCCGACGTAGTCCGCCTTGGGATTGGCCTTGCTGTTGAAGCGCAGCAGGACGTAGATGAAATACAAAATCCAGCCCACGAACAGCGCGGCCATCAGATAATGGACGTAAATGATGAGCTGATCCACCTTCGCGCCGTGTTCCGACGCGAGCACCGGCAGTCCCAGCATTTTTCCAAACAATTCGTTCATGGTCAGGCCTTTTGGGTTGAGGCGAGCATTTCATCCTGCGGAGCGGGCGTTGCGAGCGCATTCTGGGCGGCCGCGCGTCTCGCGAGGTAGATAAAGAAACCGGCGATTCCGCCCAGCACGGAAACCACGACGGCCATCAGGCTGAAGATGCCCCAGTTCATAGCCGCGGCGAGGGGTGAATCGGACCTGCCAAAACAGGCCGCGCAGGCGTGGGCGGCATCGGCATGGAGCGCAAGCGCCGCGACGGGCAGCAGGCGGAGCCATTTGAGCTTAATGCAACATTTCATAGATAACTGATGTCTTTGGTCTTCTTTAAAAAATAGCGTTCGTAGCAAAGCAGGGCGATGGCCACCAGCGCGGAACCGATGCCGACGAGCAGGTCGGACAGCCGCCCGCCGGGCGCGAAATAGTTCATGATGGACCAGGTCGCGAATCCCGCGGCCAGCAGGATGGAGGCGACGATAAAAACAATATGGAATGCCTTAAGGGACATTGGTGGACATGTGAATCAGGCTGTTGTGATCCATGGACCAGACGGTCAGGAACATCAGACCGGCGAAAAAGAAAACGGTGGCAATCAGGATGCCGTAGATCATTTTCTTCTCTGAAATCAGATGCATGAAATAACCTGCAACCAGAAAGCCTTTCACGCAAGCGATGAGCAGCGCAATGGCCACGGTGACGGCGACGCTTTCGATGGGCAGGCGGGAGGCCATCACCGTCAGGATGGTGCCGGCAATCAGCGCGTAAAAAACGAACAGGTAGCGTTTGACGCTTTTTTGAATGTCGTGGGCGTTGTCGTGGTCGCTCATGGGATTAAAGGAGGTAGAGAACGGGGAACAGGAATATCCAGACAAGGTCAACGAAGTGCCAGAAAAGACCGGAAACTTCGACGCGGTTGGTGTAGCGCTCGGGATCGGTTTTCCACATGCCGGCGAGCGGACCCCAGATGAAGAAAATCACGATGGAGCCGCCGATGACGTGCAGGGCGTGCAGGCCCGTCAGCGTGAAATAAATGGCGGTGTAGGTGTTGTGCCACGGGCCGTAGTTTTCCATGTATTTGACGTCGGCCTTCTTGACGGTGATTTCCATCTCCGGAATTTTGCTTTCCTGCCAGGCGTGGGTCACCTGCGCCTGGGCGGCCTTGTCCACGATTTCACCGTGGATCACCATTTTATCGGCGTCATTTTCAAGAATGTGGCCATCAAGCACGCCCTTGGTCGGCAACTGGACGGCCTTGGTTGCGCCTGATTCATCCTTCACCTGAACGGTGACGCCGTCGTTCAACTGCACTTCGTAGTGGGTGAACTTGTCGTGGTATTCGTAGGATTTGATGCCGAGGAAGCAGAGGGCGCAGACCAGTGTGACCGACTGGTACCTCCGGAAGCGGCCGAAATCCTTCATTTTAAGGGAGGCCCAGGCCATGACCACGGTGATGCTGGAAACGATAAGAACGATGGTGTTGGTCATGCCGAGCCAGACGTTGAGGAGGCCGTGAGGCCAATCGCCGGGCGCGGCGCCGACGCGGAGGAGGATATAGGAGGAAAAAAGGGCGCCGAACAGCATGACTTCGGAGGCCAGAAAAAGCCAGATGCCGACCTTGGCGTTGAACAAGCCGGTGTCCGGGCGGGGAGTTGATGTGTAAGGAATGTCCATGAATCCAGGGTTGGGTAATCAGGCTTCGTTTTGGGGGGTGAAGTCGGTGGCGTGGCCCGGAACGCTGTATTCATAGGGGCCGCGGTGGACGACGGGAGTTTTTGCGAAATTGCCGTGAGGCGGCGGCGTGGGCGTCTGCCAGTCCAGGGTGGTGGCGTGCCAAGGGTTGTCTGATTCAATCTTTTTGCCGTGCTTGATGCTCCAGAAGAAATTGATGATGAACGGAATCTGGGAGAGGCCGAGGCACCAGACGGCGGTGGAGACGACGACGTTCAAGTGCATGATGCCCTCGCTGAGGCCGCCAATGGTGCCGGGGGTGTTGGCGGTGGAGTAATTGATGCCGCCGTCATACATGCGGCGCAACATTCCGGCCATGCCCTGCGCGAACATCGGCATGAACACGAGGTTCATGAAGATGAAGGAACAGGTGAAATGCACGCGGCCCCAGAATTCGCTCATGTAGCGTCCCGTCGCCTTGGGAAACCAGAAATAAACACCCGCGAAGAGCGCGAAGATGGTGCCGGGAGCGACGACATAATGGAAGTGGGCGATGACGTAATAGGTGTCGTGCAAGTGGAGGTCGCTGAAATTGAAACCGAGCGGGAGACCGGTCAAACCGCCGATGCCGAACATCGGGAGGAAGGCCAGCGCAAAGAGCATGGGGGTATTGAAACGGATGGAACCGCCCCAGAGCGACAGGAACAGGCACGTCAGAATGATCACCGAGGGAATGGAAATGATCATGGTGGTCGTCTGGAAGAAGGTGCTGATGCGCGTGCCCATGCCGGTGAGATACATATGATGCGCCCAGACGATGAACGACAGGAACCCGATGACGAGCGCCGAATAGACAAGGGACTTGTAACCCCAGATGGGCTTGCGGGTATTGCAGGCGAGGATTTCACAGACGATGCCCATCGCCGGCAGGATCAAAACGTAAACTTCCGGATGTCCGAGGAACCAGAACAAGTGCTGCCACAAGAGCGGGCTGCCACCGCCGCTGATGTGCGCGCCGGTGACCGCGAGGCCGGTGGGCAGGAAGAAGCTGGTGTGAGCGACCTTGTCCATCAACTGCATGATGGCGGCGGCTTCGAGCGGGGGAAACGCAAGCAACAACAGAAATCCGGTGACGAACTGCGCCCAGACGAAGAAGGGCAGCCGCATCCAGGTCATGCCGGGCGCGCGCAACTGGATGATGGTGGCGAGGAAGTTGACCGCGCCGAGCAGCGACGAGGTGATGAGGAAAACCATGCCGAGGATCCAGAAGGTCTGGCCGTTGCCGGGAAAGGATGTGGCCAGGGGCGAATAGG
Organism: Verrucomicrobiia bacterium; assembly: GCA_035570675.1. Taxonomy (GTDB): domain Bacteria; phylum Verrucomicrobiota; class Verrucomicrobiia; order Limisphaerales; family Pedosphaeraceae; genus DATMLG01. The sequence goes on from DATMLG010000178.1 coordinate 33,932, forward strand.
AGGTCCAACCCGCCTGGGCCGCGCCGCCGGGAATGAAGAAGCTAATGAGCATGATCAATCCGCCGATGACATAAGACTGGTAGCTGGCCATGTTGATGCGGGGGAAGGCCATGTCCGGTGCGCCGATCTGGAGGGGAACCACGAAATTGCCGAACGCGGCGAACGCCAGCGGGACGATGCCCAAAAAGACCATGATGGTGCCGTGCATGGCACCGAAGGAATTGTAGAGGGTGGAACTCATGATGCCATGGCCGGCGGCGTTGGAGCCCAGGAGTTTTTCAAGCAGCGAACCGACGAGCGGCAGGGGCTGGTTGGGGTAGGCGATGGACCAGCGCATCATGGCCATCAATCCCAGACCGAACAGCAGGAACAACAGGGCGGTGACGCCGTATTGGATGCCGATGATTTTGTGGTCGGTGGAAAAAACGTACTTCTGGAGGAAGCCCAGCTCGTGGTGGTCCGAAGCGTGGGCGTCCGCATGGGGATGCGCGTGAGTGGTTGCCTGCGTGCTCATGATTTCTCGGTTAACCGTTCAATAATCAGACTAATCCAACAAAATTTACTTCGAATACAGCCAAGTTTGGCCATGCAAGTTAGCGACTGCGTTTGGAATGTGTCAATTGCAGAATGGGAACGTGCCAGTTGTTCATTTGATTTTGTCCAGCACCATCAACCCCAGCAGCAGCGGGAGGTAGCAGATGGACGTGAAAAAAAGACGGCGCGCCCCGGCCACGGTGAGCTGGCGCGAAAACTGGATGGCAAACCACAGATAAGCCGCGCCCAAAAGCAGAGCTCCGGCCAGATAAACCGGGCCGGCCAGATGGAAAATGAACGGACAGAGACTGAAAGGAAGCAAACCGAGCGTGTGACTCACCGCCTGGCGTCCGGTGCGTTCGCCGGATGGATCCACGGCAGGCAGCATCACGAACCCCGCGCGCGCGTATTCTTCACGGTAAATCCAGGCAATCGCCAGAAAGTGAGGGAGCTGCCAGAAGAAAAGAATCGCGAAGAGCGCCCATCCGCCGACGGTGATTTCGCCGCGCGCGGCCGTCCAGCCCATCAGCGGCGGCAAAGCGCCCGGAATGGCGCCAACGATGGTGTTCAAGCTCGTCACCCGCTTGAGCGGCGTGTAGATGAAAAGATAACTGCCCAGCGTGACGGCTCCCAGCAGGGCGGTCAGCGGGTTCACGGCCAGGGCGAGATAAATCAGGCCGAGGCCCGCGGAAATTCCGCCGAAGAGCAGGACGGTTCCCGGTTGCAAGCGCCCGGAAGGAATCGGGCGATCCTCGGTGCGCGCCATTTTCGCGTCATGCTCGCGTTCGAGCAACTGGTTCAGGGCGGACGCGCCGGCGGCGACGAGCGCGGTTCCCAGCATGGTATGCAGGAGCAGAAACAGGTCTATCGGGCCGGGATAGCCCATGTAGAACCCGACCAGGGTCGTGAGCAGGACGAGCAGAGTGAGCCGGGCCTTGACGAGGTCGGAGAAGACCGCGAGCCAGGATTTTTCCACGCCGGCGGCGGCGCTCAAGGGTTGTACGGTGGCTTTCACTTCAATAATACATCAATTGCCCGGCGCGGAAACGACCGGCTTGGCGGACGCGAAGGGCGTTTGCGCCGATTGAGCCGTCGCCGGAACCGCGGCGCGAGCGGGAATTAGAACCCGGAAGGCGACCACGGTCAAGAGCGCGCTTGTCACGAGGGACAGCGCACCGACGAGGACATGCAGGGTGGCGATATCCGCGGCCTTGTTGGACCAGATGGTGGCCGCGCCAAGAAGGATCTGGCAAAGGATCAGCGCCAGCCAGAACAGCGACCCACGGGCGAGCGGATGGCGCGGGCCGAGCCGGCGCGTCCGCATGGCGCAGAAAGTCACAGCGCAAGCAATCAGCAGGGCCATGAAGCGATGGACCATTTGCAGGGCAATTTGAAAGGCGGTGATGGGATTGGTTTCGTTGACCTGCATGCGGTTTTCGTTGTAGGACGCGACGGAAGCGGCGTCCATGGGCGGCCAGAGTTTGTGGTAGGCGAGCGGAAAATCAGGAATGGCCAGGCCGGCATGGGCATGGCGCATGGTCGCGCCGATAATCAATTGACCAAAGATGAGCACAGTGATGGCGAGAAGAATTGGGCGCAATCGCAAGTGGTCGGGCTGCGCTGCAATTTTCGCCGAAAGATTTTGCCACCAAGAGGTTGTGAACAGGGCAATGGCACACAGGAGCACCAGAAATGCCTGCGCAAGCGCGGCGTGGAAGATGCCGATGGCGTCCCAGTATAAAATAACGCGCAAACCGCCGAGCAGACCCTGGAGTTGAACCAAGAAAAACGCGAGCCAGCCCAATCGGCGGAGCGTGCGTCCGGCAGGCTCGTTGCGCACCCAAACCACGGCGGCAAGCAGCACCACGCAGCCGATTCCCGAAAGAAAATAACCGGCGCCGCGGAGCTTAGGGTCGAGGTGCGGCAAAACTCCTCCAACCAGCACTTCGAGAATTCCGATGATAGCCAGCGGCTTGCGGGCCTGCGGGCCGCCGAGCCAGCGAGTCAGGCAGACGACGAGTGTTCCGACGATGGTGGCGACGAGCCGGTGAGTGTGTTCATAGAAAATGCCGCCGACCCACTGTGAAATGGGAAAGAGGAACATGTTGTAGCCGTAGGTGGTGGGCCAGTCCGGAACCGCCATGCCCACGCCCTTGCTGGTGACGAGGCCGCCGATGCCGATCAGGATGAACGTGACGACGGCCGTGAGAACGGCGAAGCGGTTGAGCCACGAATTATTGACCGGACGAGACATGAATCACTGTAACTGCCAAAAACGGATGCCTGCAAAAGGGAGACCGCCGGGCAAGGAACCTGCCGCAGCGGTTTCGGAAATCAAAAGCGGCTATTTGGGCGCCGGGGCGTCCAAGGTGAAATCGAGGGAGACGTCGCCGTCCTTGACCTCAATGTCCTTGGTGATGGGCTTGCCACCGTTGACTTTGCGGTGCATGGCCGCAATGGTGTATTTACCCGGCGGAACATTGGCGATCTTAAATTTTCCGTCGGCACCGCTGACCGCGAAGTAGGGGTGATCGACAACCGTCACATAGGCGAACATCCATTGATGAACATCGCACTTGATTTTCAGGAAATTCTCAGCCGACGGGAAAGAGATGCTCAGGTCCGCAGAGCCGGCGGCCTGGGGCAGGTTTACTTCCTGGTTCCCGGCAGCCGTGGGTGTAGCATGCACATTGTGGAGGATGGGAGCGGGATCGGAAGTGCGCACGGTGATTTTCTGGCCGGTTTGGACGGCGAAGATGTAGGGTGTGTATTCGCACCCTTTCTGGTCGAGGACAATTGGTTCGGCGGAGGCGCCGGTGGATTTGCCCGAGATGCCGGTGATGGAGACCACCACATCCTTGAGTTCCTTGTTGGGGCCGACCACGAAGAACTGGGTTTTGACGACCTCGGGATGCAGCTTCCCGCAATTGGGGTCACCGGCGATGGCGTTGTTGATTTGTTCGTCAGGCGGGGTGCCATTGAGGGTGACGGTGCCGGTGATGTCGACCGCGGAAACGGCCTGGATACTGGCTTGGACAGCGGCCAGCAGCGCTGGCATAATTAAAAGGCGAAGATTCATTCTCATAGATATCGTCTCAAGTTCAAAGAAACCGGGCGAGGTTAACATTTTCGCCGACTGCTGCAAGTCCTTTGTGAAACATTTCACAAAGGCGCGGGGAAGATTTCGACGGACACGCAGAGTCGACAGATGCACATGAAAAAAAGTGAACAAGTTGGGAACAAAAAATTTGTTACAATTTCCCGCGACCCCTTGACAGTTTCGGCGGCAGCGGGGTTAATTGTGGTTGGATGATAACAATGGTCAGAGAGACGGTGCCGAGCTACAAGGAACTTGCCGAGTTGCTCAAGGACGGCCTTACGCCCGAGGCCCAGGAGAAGATCATGGAATTGCGGCAGACGGTGCTGGCGATTCAGGAGGAAAATTTTCAGTTGAAGGAACGCATCCGGCAGCTTGAGGCGACCACGGCCGCGCCGGCACGCGAAGTCATCTACGACAAGGGCGTGTATTGGACGCTGGAACGCGGCTCGCGCCAGGGGCCGTTTTGTCCCGCCTGCCAGGACCGGGCCGGAAAACTGGTGAGGCTGCATTACAGCCATACCGGCACGCCGGGGATATATTGGATGTGCAAGGCATGCCAGCAGAGCTGGTAGGGCGAGGGCTGTCAAAATTCCCCGGAAAGATCAGAGACTCGTCACCTCGCCTCCTGCTTTTCAACGGTCGGCTAAATACTCTTCATCAGCCGCGCCATGTCGAGCGCGGTACGGGCGGCCTCACTTCCCCGATTGAATTTCGCGCCGAGACAGCGCGCGCGCGCCTGTTCCTCATTCTCCAGCAGCAGCACCTCGTGGATGACGGGGATTTCGTGGCGCAATTGAATGTCCATCAGGGCGCGGCTGACTTCGCGGCCGATATGTTCGGCATGAACTGTCTGGCCGCGCAGAATCACGCCGAGACAGATGATGGCGGACAATGTCGGCGAATCCGAATCATGAATGACGGAGCGCGAAGAATACTTGCGGGCGAGACGGGCGGCGGCGACAGGAATCTCGAATGCACCAGGAACACGCACGACCTGTACCTTTGCCCTGGCGCGCTTTAATTCACCACTCGCGGCGCGGAGCATGGCGTCCACGTAGCGGGCGTTGTAACGGGAGGCGATGATGACGAAATTTCCGCCGCGCGACCGGCCGGATTGCCGTTGGAGTTTGCGCAACATGACCGGAAATTATTTCTTGGAGCCGTCCGTGGGGATCCACTTGCCTTCGGACCGGGAAACGACCACGAAGTTCTTGTCTGGCGCGGGGGCGGGCATGGAAGTTTTATTTTCATGGGCCGGCGCAGGAGCGGAGGCAGGTGCGGCTCCCGCAGATGCCGCGGCGGCTTGTATTTTTGTAATGAAGGCGGTTTCTTCGTCGCAGTTGCGGGCGGCGTCCATGAGGAGAACTTCCCAGCGTTCCTGAATGGTGTGTTGGGGCGGCGGGGTGAAGGCCTTGACCTGGAATTCGCCGCCCTTGAGGGAGAGCAAGCGGTAGAACGCCTGCTTGCCGGCGAGGTTTCCGACGGTGGCATGCGTGATGGCGCCGGCTTCAATAAAAATCTGGCCGCGCAGTTCGCTGTTGCGGATTTCCAGAAGGGAGGAATGGCCGCTGACGCATTCCATCTGGACGACGTCCAGCAAACCGACCTGACGCAAGGCACCGCTGAAGCCGTCGCGGTGCGCCCACGCGAGCATGTCGTGGAGGAGATTAAAGACGACGCGGGTGGCGTCGGTGGTGACCGGTTTCTCGATGAACAGTTCGGCGCCGCCGGCGAGGGAGGCGGCGCGGTGGGCTTCGGTGGCGCGGCCGGTCATGACGGCGATTTTGAGGCCGGGATAACGGCGGCTGACGATGCCGAGCAACTGAATGCCGTCCACCATGGGCATGCCGATGTCCAGGATGACGAGGTCAATGGGGCCTTCCTGCAGGACGGCGAGCGCGCGGTCGGCGGTGGTGGCGGAAAGGATTTCCCAGGCGTGATGCGAGAATTCCTGGCACAAGCCGCCGAAGGTCTCGATGAACGCCATGCTGTCATCCACGAACAGCACATGATATTTTTTGGCGGCCTCGCCCGGGAGCGATGGCTTCGACGCAGCGGGCTTGGAGGACGAGACCGCCTGGACTTTCAAGGCTGCGGCGGCGGCGGGATTGACGGGTGACGCGGCGGCTTCGAATCGCAATTCCACCTCGCCGAGGCAGACGGTCTGGCCGGGATGGAGGACGGCCTCGGAGATTTTTTTGCCATCAATGAAGGTGCCGTTGCTGGAGAGCAGGTCGCGGACAACGAGTTCCGAACCACGCACGCGGACTTCGCAATGGCGTCCGGAAATGGAAGGTTCGACGAGCTGGAAGCTGTTGCCGTCCCCGCGTCCGATGGTGACCCAGCCTTCGCCCAACTCATGGGCCACGGGAGCAAGTCCCTTGGTGATGACGACGAGTTTGGCCACGGGTTAATGAAACAAGCGCCGGCGGGGGTTGTCAATGATGCAGGAACGCTTCAGGCGGCCTTGAAGCATGCGACGAAAGCAGACGGTCTTAATATCTCAATCCCAAAGGGCTTTTCTAATGCGAGCAAATCGTGGTCGTGCGACACAATGATTTTTGCGCCGCTGGCGAGGGCACACGCGAGAAAGATGTCATCGGTCGCATCGCGGCTGCGCTGTTTGCCCAAGGGCATAGGTTCGACATGAACCGCCCGGCCGGCAAGCCACTGAAAAAGCGGACGCCAGTTCAGGTCAAGATTTTTGCCCGGCTTTTGCGCCAGTCTCAAGGCGGCCGTCTCGTACTCGACCAGGATTTCCGCGGTCACAGCCAGTTGGAAACGCCGGCGGGCCAGCAAAGAAAAACAGCGGCGCGAAGAATCGGTGTGTGACGCTGCGGCAGAAACAAAAACGTTCGTGTCAAAAACGACCGTCATTTCCGGTTGCGTTTTTCAGCGCGATATTTGCGAACTTCCTTCTGGATCGTTTCAATCAGTTCCGCATCCTCATCAACGGGTTTGCGACCCTTGTCCATCTCGCGAAACACTGCCGCCAGTTCGATTTCATCCGGCGTGGGCAGTTCATAAGGGGAGATCATCACGTGGTGTTCGCCCCGCACGACCACCACCGGTTCGCGGGTTTTGATGATTTGATCAATGACCCGGCCGAACCTGGATTTGGCATTGCTGACGCTCAAAACTTTCATGGTCTACATATGGTCCATTTTTGGCCCATTGTCAATAAATGACAACGGTGTTGAAGCAGCATCCTTTCGACGAAAACGGCGTCCCCGGCTTGACAGAGCGGTGCCATGGCGTAAAATCTTGGGCGTTGGTGACGGTGGGCAGCCCCGACTCAGGGCTGTCGTGGTGCGCGAAGACGCGCAGAGGAGGAAAGACCTGAATTGATTTGGGAGCTTTGTGCATATTGGCGCAAAGAGGGGTTCTTTGACAATTTAATCGGAAGGCGCGAGGCCGGGCTTGTTCTGCCCGGGCTGGGCGCTGGCACACTTAGCCCGGTTTAGCCCGGTGGAAAAAGCGGCCTTCACCTGGATAAACCGGGGTAAATCGCGCTAAACCGGGCTAACGGGGTTTGAAAAATTCTCAAGCGCGGAAGAATGGATCGGCGCGGACTATCGTCCGCGGCTACGGGAGTTTCTTCCTGATTTTACGCGGCAAGAAAATTGAATACGCGGCAATAGGCGAACTGTTAGGCGGCAATACGCGGCAAGGAAACGGGTCGTCGTCCGCGTATTGCCGGGTATTGCCGGATATTGCCGCGTAGTGGAACCTGGGGAAATTCGGAGCGCGAAATTGGAGATCGACACGCTAAAGCGTGAACTCCAAACAGCAGGTCGGACCGCTTACGGTTCGCCTAGGACCGCTTGGTACCGCCTGGGACCGGATAAATTTTTTCCTTCGCAAGACTGGAGAGAAAAATCGGTGTCGCGTATTGTGGTGATGGTTTGGCCCAACACAATGCGTAGGGGTGGGCCGCTTGGGGCCGCTTAAGGCCGCTTGAGAAAAATTGAGGGTTGGGCGCGGGCCCGAAGAAATAAGGGCATTGACGAAGCAATGCCCTCCAAGTGAAAAGATCGACGCAAGTGGTTGATTTCCCGCTTATTCACGACGGTTTTTTAAAGAAGGTGCCCCAACTTTTCGCGCTTGGTCTTGAGATAGCGGGCGTTGTGGGGGTTGGGGCGGATCTTGATGGGGACTTGCTGGACGATTTCCAGGCCATACCCCTCCAGGCCGACGACTTTCTTGGGATTGTTAGTGAGGAGGCGGATATGCTTGATGCCGAGGTCGGCGAGGATTTGCGCGCCCAAGCCGTATTCGCGGAGGTCCATGCCGTAGCCAAGTTTTTTGTTGGCTTCCACGGTGTCGTAGCCCTGTTCCTGAAGTTTGTAGGCCTTGATCTTGGGGGCGAGGCCGATGCCCCGGCCTTCTTGGCGCATGTAAACGACGACGCCGCGTCCGGATTCGGCAACCATCCGCATGGCCTGATGGAGCTGGGGGCCGCAATCACATCGGCGCGAGCCGAAGACGTCGCCGGTCAAACATTCGCTGTGGACGCGGACGAGGACATCCTTCTGGCCGGCGACATTGCCGCGAACGAGGGCGAGATGATGCTGACCGTCAATTTTGGAACGATACAGGTGCAAATCAAAATCACCATAGTCGGTGGGCAGGTTCACGACTTCGACGCGCTCGACGAGTTTCTCGCGTTGGCGGCGGTATTTGATGAGGTCCTCGATGGTGCAAATCTTGAGCTTGTGTTTGCGGGCGAATTTGATGAGTTGCGGCAGCCGGGCCATGGTGCCGTCGTCGTTCATGATTTCGCAAAGGACGCCGATGGGCCGGCAATCCGCGAGGGTGACGAGGTCCACGACGGCCTCGGTGTGGCCGGAGCGTTGGAGAACGCCGCCGGGCTTGGCGCGCAGAGGAAACACGTGGCCGGGCTGGACGAGGTCGTTGGGAAGCGCGGTGGGATCGGCCATGACCTTGATGGTGCGGGCGCGGTCGGCGGCGCTGATGCCGGTGGTGACGCCGCTGGCGGCATCCACGCTGACCTGGAAATCGGTTCGAAAGCTCTCGCGGTTTTTGACGACCATTTGCTCGATACCGAGCTGTTTGAGGCGTTCGGAGGTGGTGGGGGCGCAGATGAGCCCGCGGCCGTAGCGGGCCATGAAATTGATGGCCTGGGGCGTGGCCCATTCGCCGGCCATGATGAGGTCGCCCTCGTTCTCGCGGTCGGCGTCATCCACGACGATGACCATGCGGCCCTTGCGGAGGTCGGCAATGACGGATTCGATGGAGTTGAGCCATTTAGTCATAAAGCGGAGAAAATATTAACATTGATGAAGAATTTCGACGAACAAAATCCGGCCCGGGCCTTGAACGGAAAGCTGAACAACAAAAGACGCTCGCCGTCAGGCCAGCTTCAAATTCTTCAAAACCTCGGTGGTGGGGTGGGCCTTGTTGAGGGTGTAGATGTGCAGGCCGGGGACGCCGGCGCGGAGGAGTTCGGCGCACTGGCGGGTGGCGTAATCAATGCCGAACTGCATGGCGGCCTCGTCGTTGTCGGCGGCTTTTTCAAGTTCCGCGAGCATGGACGGCGGAATTTTTGCGCCGCAGAGCGTGGCGATGCGCTTGGTCTGGCTGGCGCTTTGGACGGGCAGGATGCCGGGAAAGATGGGGACCTTGACGCCGAGCTTCTTGACGAGGTGATCGCGGAACTCAAAAAAATCGGCGTTGTCGAAGAAAAGCTGGGTGACGACAAAATCCGCGCCGCAATCGATTTTGTTTTTGAGACGCTGCCAGTCCACATACTTGCCTTCGGTGCAGGCGATGTGGCCCTCGGGAAAGCCGGCGGTCCCGATGGAAAAGCCGCCGAGTTCCTTGATGTAGCCGACGAGCTGGTAGGAGAACTCGAAACCACCCTCGGTTTTTTGGAAGACGCCGTTGCCGCCGGGCGGGTCACCGCGGAGGGCCAGGATGTTTTTGATGCCAAGGCTGCGGGCCTGGGCGATGACTTCGCCAACCTGTTCCTTGGTGGCGTTGACGCAGGTGAGATGGAGGACGGTGGTGAGTTTGTGTTCGCGCTGGATGCGGTCCACGATCATCAGGGTCTTTTCGCGGGTGCCCCCGCCGGCGCCGTAGGTGACGGAGCAAAAATCCGGCTTGAGCCGCATGAGCGCGGGGATGGTTTTTTCCAGGAGCGTGCGGTCGCCTTCCTCGGTCTTGGGCGGAAAAAACTCGAAGGAAATGACCGGACGCCCGGCGGCACTGCGTTGGGCGTGGATGTCGCGGACAAATTGCATTGGCGGAAACGATGCCACAAACCCGGTCAAAAGGAAAGCGGCAAAGCGGACGGCCTCGCGCAACGCGCCGGGTTCGACGGCGCGTTGCGGATGGCGGGGGTACCGTCAATTCATGATGAGCCGGTAAAAACGTTTGGAGAAGGGGCCGGGTTGCGTGTCCTGAAAGGTGAACCAGTTGTTGGAGGTCGAAACGGAGGTCGCCCCGATGGTGCTCCAAGTTTGAAGGTTGGTGGACGCCTGGATCAAGTAGGAGTGTCCGACGGCGACGGGGAAGGAGAGAACCGCGGGATTGCCGGATTTCGAGGGGCCCGTGAGCTTGACGAAGCCGGGAACAATGTACGAGGCGGCCTGGGAAGGAGCGCTTTCGATGCGGGCGGAATCATACGCGGCGACGGCGAAGTAGTTGGTCTGGCCCTCCTTCAACCCGGTGAGGGTGATGGCGGTGTTGGTGCCGACATCGAAGCGGGACGTGTAGACTCCGTTGGTGTTGCCCAGATAAAAGGCGTAGCCCGAAACTTGGGTGGCGGTGACTGGATTCCAAATCAGGGACACCGACTCGCTGGCGCGGAGGGAGCCGGCCAGGACAAAGGCGAACACGAAAAGGGCCGAAATCCGAATCGCAGTACTAAGGCGCTCAGAGGCGCGTGTGAAGCGACAGGTAGCGGCGGTTGTGGTGATCGAGGTGATACTGGATGCGACATGTTTTGTCATGATGGTGCGATGATTTCATTGGATTTAAGTGATACCAAATGGCCGTACTCACTGGTGTCTTTGTCATGGGCCGTAGAGGAGACAGAAACAGACCTGCCTCTTCGGATATCAATTCAAATGCCGAATCATCCACCTGCCTCTGAACACAAGTATCAACTGCGGTTTGAAGGGCTTCCTGCATCCCCGGCCCATCAAGCACTTTTTTGTACGTCTCGAACTTCATATGGTGCGACCAACAGAAGAGCCAGATGCGTGCCATCGATCAGGGAGCGCTGGAAGCCATCTGTTTACAGGCAGTTAAGGAATGAAGCTGGAAAATCGTGCAGAAAACTCAGTGCAAGGTGCAATGCCCCAAGGAGGCGGCATTGCAGATTGCAGAATGAAAACGGGCGGGATTGTGCTACGCGCGCCGGATTGCCGCAGCCGCAGCCAAAGCGGGGAGAAAAGTGGCTACACCTTGACCCATTGGCGGGTGCGGGCGGATTGATCGACCGCCTCAAGGACGCGCTGGTTCATCAGGCCGTCTTCGAACGTGGGTTGCACGGACTTGCCGTTGACGCAGGCGTCCACGAAATCGGCGACGGTGTGAATGAAGGTGTGCTCGTAACCTATGATATGGCCCGGCGGCCACCATTGGCCAACGTAGGGATGAATGCCGCTGCGCTGGGTGACGAGTATGTCGCGAAAGCCCTGGCGGTCGGACGGGGCGGTGTTGTCAAAATACTTGAGGCGGTTCATATCTTCGAAATCAAAAACGAGAGAACCGAGCGTGCCGTTGATTTCAATGTTGATATGATTCTTGCGGCCGAGCGCGAAGCGGGTGGCCTCGAGATTGGCGACCGCGCCATTTTTGAAACGGCCGATGAACATGACGGCGTCGTCCACATTCACGCGGGCGGTGCGGGGGCCGGACTTGCCGCCGAGGGCCTTGCCGCCGGAATCGGGCAGCGGACGTTCCTTGATAAAGG
>DATMLG010000179.1:0-11710 GCA_035570675.1 Verrucomicrobiia bacterium
AAGATTCGCACGTGCCTGTTCAGCGTGACGGAACCGGATTTGCGCGCGCGGTTGCGCGGCGGGGATTCGGATGCGGCCATCGCCGGTTTTTTGCAGGCGGTGGCGTGGGAGAAGGAGGAGCGGCATCACATCGGGGAGGCGGAATTCGTCGCGCCGGAACGGAGCATGAGCTGCATTGGCGGCTGAGAAAGGCGCGCACACTTGACGGTTCCTGTGGTCATCAAATAAATAATCATCATGCCAACTTACGAATACATTTGCGCAAAATGTGATCATCACTTTGAAAAAGTCCAGCCGATGACGGCGGCGGCATTGACGGTCTGCCCGAAGGAATTGTGCGGCCTGAAGAAATGGGGCAAGGGGAAAGTGAAACGCTCCATCGGCGGCGGGGCGGGGCTGATATTCAAGGGCAGCGGCTTTTACATCACGGATTACCGGAGCGAGGGCTACAAGGCGGCGGCCAAGAAGGATTCGGGCGGCAGCGGCGAAAGCAAACCCGCAGGGGAAACCAAATCCGGGGGCGAGAGCAAGTCATCGGGCGACAGCAAACCGGCGGCTGCGAAGACGGAAAGCAAGCCGGCCAAGCCGAAGAGTTCGGGAGACAAGTAAAGCACGGGGCGGTTTCGAACCGCCGGGCGCTCAGCCGTGGCCGTTGTCGGAGCCGTTGGCGCGTTCACGTTCCCAGGGTCGTTGCGTGCGTTCGGGAAGGGCGGCGTCAATCTTCGCGTAGTAGGTTTCCTCGCCGAAGCGGGCATCGGCGGCCTGTTGCAATTCGAGCGAGGGAGCGACAGAGAATTTCTCGTGGGTTTCGACAAAGACAACTTCGCCGGCAGGCCGCATGAAACACAGGAAGAGCGGGCAGCGGCCGGGATGCGCGGCGGCCAGCTCGTGGACGGAATCGAGGTTCTCGGGCTTTAGATGGGCGGTGTGCAGGCGGAAGTGGACCTGCTTGGTGTATTTGCGCGGGGCGGTGGCGAGGGGAATGATTTCCTGGGGAAAAATCTTGGGTTTGTCGTCGCCATTGTTGACTTCGCCGACTACCAGGACGGCGGCATTAGGCTGGAGAAGCTCGCGGTATTTGTCGAAGTTCTCATTCATGCACAGGAGCTGCACGGAGCCTTCGAGGTCTTCGATGGTGACGAGGGCGTAGGGCTTGTTGCTTTTTTTGGAGACGCCGTTTTGGACGGCGGCGACGAGGCCGCCGATGCGGGTGAGGCTGCGATTGGGCAGTTGCGCGAGCTTGGAGGTGGTGGCGAGCGCGTATTTTTCCAGGATGGAAGCGTAGGGAGTCAGCGGATGGCCGGTGACGTAGAAGCCGAGAAGTTCCTTTTCGGCGGCGAGCAGTTCGTGCTGCGGCCATTCGGGCAGCCGGCTGATGGATTCGGGCATGGGGTCGCTGCGCTCCTCGAGCCGGTCGAACATGGAACCCTGGCCGCGCTGGCGGTCCTGGATGATGCTGGCGGCACGGGTAAGCGTGCGGTCAATCTGCGCGAAAAGAGTGGCGCGGGTTTCCTTGAAGGCGTCGCAGGCGCCGGACTTGATGAGCGATTCGAGCGTCTTGCGGTTGACGGTGCGGATGTCCACACGCTCGCACATGTCGGAGAGGGACTTGAAATCACCGCCCTGCCGGCGCGCGGAGAGGATGCTTTCGACGGCAATTTCTCCGACGCCCTTGATGGCGGCGAGACCGAAGCGGATGACCTTGCGTTGCGCGGCGCCGTTCCCGGTCTGGGCCGAGCGGCCCGTGCCCGGTGCGAAGAAGACCTGGCTTTCGTTGACATCGGGTGGGAGGACTTCGACGCCCATGTTGCGGGCTTCGTTGATGAATTCCCCGAGCTTCTTGATGTCGCCCAGGTCGTTGGTCATCATGGCGCTGAGGAACTCGACCGGATAATTGGCCTTCAGCCAGGCGGTCTGGTAGGCGACAATGGCATAGGCGGCGGCGTGGGATTTGTTGAAGCCGTAGCCGGCGAATTTTTCGAGCAGGTCAAAAATCTGGTTGGCCTTGGGGGCGGGAATATGATTCGTTTTCGCGCAACCCTTGACGAAGTTGTCGCGCTGTTTCTGCATTTCCTCGACCTTCTTCTTGCCCATCGCGCGGCGGAGCAAATCGGCGGCGCCCAGGGTGTAACCGGCGAGCACCTGCGCGGCCTGCATGACCTGCTCCTGATAAACCATGATGCCGTAGGTCTCGCGGCAGATGGGTTCGAGGAGGGGATGTTCGTATTCGATGCGCACCTCGCCGTGGCGGCGCTTGATAAATTCCGGAATCAGCTCCATCGGGCCGGGACGGTAGAGGGCGATGAGCGCGGTGATGTGTTCAATGGAACTGATTTGAAATTTGCGGCACAGGTCGCGCATGCCGCCAGATTCCAACTGGAACACGCCGAGGGTATTGGCCTTGTTCAAGAGATCATAGGCCTTGGCGTCATCCAGCGGCAGGTGGTCAATCGGCACCTCGATGCCCTGGTTGGCGCGGACCATTTCGCAGGTGTTGCGGATGACGGTGAGGGTTTTCAGGCCCAGGAAGTCCATCTTGAGCAGGCCCAGATCGCCGACGGGGTTCATGGCGTACTGGGTGACGAGCGCGCCGTTTTCGTCCTGCTTGAGGGGGAGCAGGTTGACGAGCGGCTGGTCGCTGATGACGACGCCGGCGGCGTGGACGGAGGCGTTGCGCGTGATGTCCTCCAGCGCAAAGGCGGTGTCAATCAGTTCGCGGGTGACTTCCTCGGAATCATAGGCGGCCTTGAGTTCCGGCGACTGCTTCAGGGCCTTGGCGAGGTCCATCTTCAAATCGTTGGGCACCATCTTCGCCAGGCGGTCGCACTCGCCATAGCTCAGGCCCATGACGCGCCCGACGTCGCGGACAACGGACTTGGCGCCCATGGTGCCGAAGGTGATGATCTGGGCGACGGAATCGTTGCCATATTTTTTGCGGACGTATTCGATGACGTCAGCGCGGCGGTCGTCGGCGAAATCGATGTCAATGTCCGGCGGATTGACGCGCTCGGGATTGAGGAAGCGCTCGAAGAGCAGGCCGTAGCGGATGGGATCCACGTTGGAGATGCCGAGGAGGAAGGTGACGATGGAGCCGGCGGCGGAACCGCGCGCGACGCAGGCGATGCCCTGCTCGTGGCCGTAGCGGATGAAATCGCCGACGATCAAAAAATAGCTGGTGTAGTTGGTTTTCTCGATGACCTTGATTTCCAACTGGAGACGATCGAGGACGGCCTGCACGGCGGATTTGACGGCGGGGTCCTCGAGATTGGCGATGGCGGTTAGCGGATCGCGGGCTTGCTCTTCGGTTGGTTGAAACGTCGGAAGACGGCGGACGTCTTCAATTTTTTCGACGAGGAATTCCTCGCCTTCGGCGCGGGCGTGAATTCCATAGCGGCGGTGAAGGCCCTCGGCGAGCAGCTTCCGCAAATAACCTTCGCGGGTGAAATGTTCCGGCGGATGGAAGACGGGGTAGAGCGGACGGCCGAACTCAATCTGCAGATTGCATTTTTCGGCGACTTCGAGGGTGTTACGGACGGCCTCGGGGGTTTCACTGAAACGCGCCTTCATTTCCTCGGCGGAGCGGAGATAAAATTGCTCCGGCACGTAGGTCATGCGCTTGGTGTCGCTCAACAAAGTCTGGGTGCCGATGCAGATGAGGCAGTCGTGCGCGTGGGAATGTTCCTTCGCGATGTAATGGACATCATTGGTGGCGACGAGTTTCAAGCCGAACTCCTTCGCCCACGGGATGAGGTAACGGTTGACCTTGGCCTGCTCGGGAATGCCGTGGTTCTGGAGTTCGAGGTAAAAATTCTCCGGGCCGAGGGTTTGCTTGAACCAGTCAATGGCCTCCCGGGCGCGGGGAAGCTGGTCCTTGAGGATGGCCTCGGGAATTTCGCTGGCGAGACAGCCCGAAAGCGCGAGGATGCCTTCCTTGTGGGCGGCAAGGATTTCCTTGTCAATGCGTGGCTTGTAATAGTAGCCCTCGAGATGCGCCTTGGTGGCAAGCTGGATGAGGTTTTTGTAGCCGGTTTCGTCGCGGGCGAGGAGGACGAGATGATTGTAAACGTCCCGGCCGCCGGTGGAGGTCTTTTTGTCGTGGCGGCTGCCGGGGGCGACATAGACTTCGCAGCCGATGATGGGTTTGATGCCCTTGTCGCGGGCGGCCTGGTAAAAATCAACGGCACCATAGAGGACGCCGTGGTCGGTGATGGCAAGGGCGGGGAACTTGAGTTCGTGGGCACGCTCCATGAGCCGGTCGAGCCGGCAGGCGCCATCGAGCAGGGAATACTCGGTGTGCAGGTGGAGATGGACAAAGTCAGCGTGCGACATGGGAGGGATTTTACACCCCGGCGACGGCGGCACGCAAGGAGCGGTTGTTCACAAGTCGGGAATCGAAAATCGAGGAAGAGGACGAGAAGGAGAACGAGGACGATTTATTCGCGCAATGCCGCGAGGCCAGCCTGGACTTCGGCGCGGGGAAGATTTCCGGATTCCAGGGCGGAATCGCTCTGGCGGAGAAGGCGTTCGTAGAAGGCCCTGGCCTCGGTTTGCAGCGCGGCGTTGTCCGGTTCGTCCTCGAGCAGCGAGGCGAGGGAATCCTCGGCGCGGGCGTAGGCGCCGATGCCTTCGTAGTAACGCCAGAGCGCGGCGAGGGTTTGGAGCGGGAGTGCGGCGTCGCGGAGCTGGTCGCGCAGGAGATCAATCTTGGGAACGAACTCGGGGAATTCGTTGTCCGGGTCCTGAAATTTCAGCGCGAGCAACAGGTCAAGGGCCTTGAGCCAGCAGGCCTCGCCCTCCGCCTCGCGGCCCTGGGCGATGCGAAGCTGCCCGGCCTCCTGAAGCAGCGCGGTCAGGACGAGGGTTTTTTCGCGGACGACCAGGGTGGGGGTGTCGAGGGTCAATTGCGCGAGCAGTTCGGTCTCGGAAAGCTTGGCGACAGCTTCCGCGCCGGAGCCGGTGAGTTCGAGGAAGGCCTTGTCGAGTTCCGCATCGGCCTCGTCGAACTGGCGGCCGGCAATCTGGCCGCGGGTGCGGGCGAGGATTTGCGCCAGTCGCTCAATCATGCGGAGGATGTAATCGCGGCGGACCATGCGGGTTTAATATAGGGTGGAAAGGGTGGTGTGGCCAGAGCGGGGTTAGGATGGCGTCGATTCGGGCGTTGCAATATGCAAATCGGTGTTTGTATATTGATTTTTAAACCGCTCTACGCGCATGGCTAATTCACCACCACCAGTACCCGTTCAGAATCGAGGCGATGAGGAACTTCTCGGCGACTTGTGCATTGAATTACGAAATGTTGCGGTCCGTGACTACGACTTGCCTAGTGGTCAACGCCTCTTGCCGCACATTCATCAGGTTGCCGCCATTCATGCTGAACTTGTTCGTCGTGGAGTGGACTGCGGACCACGTCTTGATGTGCTTTCAGCAGAGACGAAGTGGCAGATGCGTCAGCTCCTTGATGACTGCCTCGCGTTCCCGGCTCGCCTTCCCTTCGTCAGAGAGTCAGATGGCATCCGCCGTACGTTACGATGCCAGTTATGTTCGAAAGCTGAGCGACCTCTTGATGCAAAACTTTTTTGGTTTTGCGACGCATGTATGGGCCAAGTTGCAGAGGCACTTCGTCAACGAGCGCCATTAAAACGCGTCATTATCTTTCGCACTTACAGTGCAGAATGTCGCTGTAGCCACGCCGACGCGGACACTGTATTGGCGGCGGATTTGAATTCATACAATGATCAGCTTTATGGAGTTTGCGAGAAATGCATAAGTGACGAGCTTGAGAGGAGACGAGCAGCCTAAGAAGCCGCTACGGACGATTTGAGATGTCCCCCCGCGGACACGGTCCAATATGTAACATGAACGCAACAGGAATCATTGATTTGGCGAGCAAACATTCGGTGATCGAAACGGTTGACCGGCTGGAAGCGCTGTTAAAGGCCAAAGGCATCAAAATTTTCGCACGGATTGATCAGGCCGCGGAAGCCAAGGCCGCCGGTTTGACGATGCGGCCCACGGTGCTGGTGATTTTTGGCGACCCCAAGGCCGGGACGCCGCTGATGAACAAGTATCCGTCCCTCGCCATGGATTTGCCGCTCAAGGCGCTGGTGTGGGAATCAGCGGACGGCAAGGTGTGGCTGAGCTACAACAGCCCGGAGTTTCTGCAGCAGCGTCATGGCCTGGACGCGCCGCCGTTTGGTCCAATTGGTAATTTGTTGAAGGCGGCAACGGAGTAGGCGCGGGGACGCGGATGCGGAAAATCTTTTTCACGGGTTGGACGCTCCTTGTCCATGGGCTGGTGGGAGGATGAAAATAAAAAACAGTGGCCCGGTCAAAACCAGGGCCAGAGGAACTTCATGAAGGACATAAGGAAAAAACCGTCGAACGCCGGGACGGGGTCATCGGGAGCCGCAGGCGGAGGGCTGTCAGGCATCCCAAATAACAAACGGGCGCATTTAAACGGTTGCTTAGGCCCATTTAAAGGCAGGGAAAACGGAGCAAATGCGGCTAAATGGGGATATATGAGGCTAAATGAGGCTAACGAGACGGGAGATTTTTTCGGGCGCAGCAGTTCGGATAACAGGCGCTCACGCCGCCTCCTGCTCTTTAATCGGTCAGGTGGAAATAGGCGGAACAGAATTGTTTTTGTTCCGCCTATTCACGCCTTTTTACGCCTTTTTACGGCTAACGTAAAAAAATAATTTCGCACAACTTTCGAAGGGCGGGCAATGCGGACTGCTTAACTCTTGACGGCGTGGCGGCAATGGGAGAATGCATGGCGGCGAAATTGCATGGCTGACCTGGTCAAATTTCAAAATGAAGGCGTCCATGCCCCGGCGCGAGGCTTTTCACGTATTGCCGGTTTGACCCTGGCGATGTCGCTGCTTTTCCTCGGTTCTGGTTGCATGACCAGCCGGGTGGCAGCGAACCGGATTGTCGAGGCGCCGAACCTCCACGACCGCTTTGGAGTGAACCGCGCCACCAAGGCGCTTTGGGAGCATTTTGAGACAAATTATGTTGTTCCGGACACCGATCATCCAATTATTTCCCTGACGGTTCCAGTGGGCCCACCACCGGCGGTGCTCAAGGCGATTTTGCTGCCGCCGCAGGATTATCATCTCAATATTTCGGACAAGGTTGTTCCAGCGCCGCACGGAAAGCATAATCTTGATTTTTGGATGATGCCGGAAACCAACGCCGCGCCGCGCCCGGAGCCCCCGGACCGGCACGTGACCATTTTCGTTCTGCACGGCTTCCTGTTGAACAAGGAAACGATGGCCGGGTGGGCATTTTTTCTGGCGCAAGCCGGTTATCGGGTGGTGCTGGTGGACCTTCGAGGCCACGGACAATCCACGGGCGACACGGTGTCGTTCGGGCAGCATGAGACGGAGGATTTTCGGCAGCTTCTGGATTACATGCAGGCCCGCGGTTTGTGCGACGAGACGGTGGGGGTTCTCGGATATTCGTATGGGGCGGATTTGGCATTGCACTGGGCGGCGCATGATTCCCGGGTGCGCACGGTGGTGGCGATTGCGCCGTACAATCATCCGGAAGAGGCCATCGAACGGCTCGCGCGGGAACTGGGTGTCCACCTGAGCCATCGCACCGCGGAAAAGGCTCTCGCGCTTGCATCGGCGCGGATGAATATCAAATGGGCCGATTGGTCGGGTGAAACGGCCATCCGCCAGGTTCATGTACCGGTGCTGCTGGTCGGCGGCGGCAAGGACACGATCGCCCGGCCTGACGACATCGCGACGTTGCAGGCGGCGGCAGCGGGTGAATCAAAGGTCATTGAGATTCCCATGGCGGACCATTCCGTGATCGAGTTTTGGTTCCATGAACTCGGCGAGCCGGTGCTGGGATGGTTTCAGGAGAAGCTCCAACACTGAACATCATGAGCACAGATTGCAGAAAGGCCGCGACCTCAGCGTTTGCGTTTCTTGGCCAATTCTTTGCGCAGTTTGTCGAGGGGCAGCGTGTTGATGATGTCCTTTTTTTCGAGCCAGCCTTTGCGGGCGATGCCCGCGCCGAGGCGCAAAAAGGAGGCGTGTTCGTTCCGGTGCGCGTCGCAGTTGATGACGCACTTGACGCCCTTGGATTTCGCATAAGGCCACAGGCGCCAGTCGAGGTCGAAGCGATGCGGGTTGGCGTTGAGTTCAATCCAGGTGCCTGTCTCGGCGCAGACATCGATTACCGCCTGCTGGTTCACCTTGTACGGCTCGCGTTCGAGCAGCAACCGCCCCGTCAAGTGGCCAAGCATGTGCACATACGGATTTTCGGCGGCGCGAATGATGCGCTTCGTGTTGTCGGCTTCGTTCTGCGAAAAGCCGGCGTGCAGGCTGGTGACGACTACGTCCAGTTCCGCGAGCAAATCATCGTCGAAGTCCAGCCGGTCTTTGAGAATATCCACTTCCGTGCCGGTGAGCAGCCGGAAAGCAACGTCATCATCCTCGAAGCGTTTGTTGATGTCGGCAATTTTTTTGATTTGTTCGCGGACGCGTGCGGGCTCAAGGCCATGTGCTTGGAACGAGGATTTGGAATGGTCGGTGACAGCCCAGTAATCACAACCCAGCTCGTGCATGTAATCGGCGAGATTTTCGAGGGTGCTGTGGCCGTCGCTCCAGTTGGAATGATTGTGGAGCGAGCCGCGCAAATCGGTCCATTCGACGAGGCGCGGCAGGGGGCCTTTTTCAGCGGCGGCAAATTCGCCGTGGTCTTCGCGCAACTCGGGCGGAATATCGGCAAGGCCGAGCTTGGCATAAATCTCCGCTTCCGTGTCGCATTTGACGAGGAGTTTGGGGTCGCGGGTTTCTTCTTTCGACTTGAAGAGACCGTATTCGTTGAGACGCAGGCCGCGTTGGATGGCGCGCTGGCGCAGGATGATGTTGTGCTCCTTGTTGCCGGTGAAATACATCAGGGCAAAGGGATACTCGGCGTTGCTCACGACGCGCAGGTCCGCCTGGATGCCGCCGGTGAGAATGACGGTGGCCTTGGTCTCGCCCTTGGCGCTGACGCTGATGACACCGGGGGCGCTGGTGAAGGCTTCGATGACGTGCGCGGGTTTCCGGGAGGAAGCAAGCAGGTCAATGTCGCCGATAATTTCCTTCGAGCGCCGGAGGCTGCCCGCGACGCTGCAGCAAGCAACGTCCGGATGATCGCGCAAGAACTCGAGCACCGGCTCGGCAACGCTGAGCGCCTCGACGAGGAGGTGGCGCGAGGCATAGGTCTGCCGGAATTTGATGCCTTCCAAAATTTTCGCCTGCGTTTTCTCGCCAAAACCCTCCAGCCCGGCGACCTTGCCCGCGAGGCAGGCAGCTTCGAGTTCCGCGACCGTCCTGACGCCGAGCTTTTCATGGAGCGCCTTGACCTTTTTGGGGCCGACGCCGGGAATCTGCATCATCTCGATCAAGCCCGCGGGAATGGAGGCCTTGAGCTCCTCGTAATAGGGCAGCCGGCCGGTGGTCGCGAGCTCCGTGATTTTTTTCTGAAGCGCCTCGCCGATGCCCTTGATTTCGCCGAGGCGTTCCTCCGCGATGATTTTTGCGAGCGGCTCGTTGAGGGCTTCCAACGCGCGCGCGCCATTGGCATAGGCGCGGGTTTTGAAGGGGTTCTCCCCCTTGAGTTCGAGCAAAACTCCGATCTCGGTGAGGACTTCAACGATTTGATCTTTGTCCATGGCAATAATATGGCGTCACACAAATAAACTTCAAAGGGCAAACTTGATTTCACGAAGACTGACAAAATGTTGGAAATACGCCATGCTCGGCAGATGTTGAAGCCACGGACAATTCCCGTCGCGCTGACGATCGCGGGATCGGACAGCGGCGGCGGCGCGGGCCTGCAGGCGGATTTGAAGACCTTCACCGCCCTGGGCGTGCACGGTACCGTGGCCGTCACCTGCGTCACGGCGCAAAATCCGGCAGGCGTGCGCGCCATTGAAAGCTGCCGCCCGGCGATGGTACGGCGGCAAATCGAGGCGGTGTTCGAAGGACTGACCCCGGCGGCGGTGAAGACGGGGATGCTTTATTCGGCGGAAATCATCCATATGGTGGCCGGATTCTTTCGGAAACGGCGCGCCTTGCTCGTGGTGGATCCGGTGATGATTGCCACCAGCGGAGCGAGGCTGTTGGAGCCGGAAGGGGTTAAAATGATGATGCAGGAACTGCTGCCGCTGGCGACTTTGGTCACGCCGAATTTGGATGAAGCGTCGGTGCTGGTCGGCAGACAGTTGCGCTCGGCGGAGGATTTGCGAATGGCGGCGCGGGAGTTGCATCGATGTTTTGGTTGTGCCGCGCTGGTGAAGGGCGGGCATCTCGGTGGAATGAGACAGGCGGCGGATTTCTTTTACGATGGCCGGACGGAACTGATGTTGAGCGCGCCGTTTGTCCGGGGCGTGAAGACGCACGGGACCGGTTGCACATATTCGGCAGCGGTGACGGCATATCTGGCGCGGGGGGTTAAATTGCCGGAGGCTGTGGCGAAGGCCAAGGAGCACATAACGCAGGCAATTATCCATAGCCAGAAGGCGGGCGGAAATTTGATATTGAACAATTTTTGGCACGAGAATGGCGGCAAGCGGGGGGAGGTTCGATAATGGCCTTGGTTTTACGGACCTGTAAATGAAGGAGTTGCAAATAATTCGAAACAAACCCAAGATGAGCGCGTCTAAACCAGTAGATGCGTTGAATCGCAACAGATCGAGCAAATCAGATCAGATTGAATACAACCAATGGTTCGGCGCGTCTTATGTGTGTTATGAATAAAAAAATAATGAAGCCTGTTTTGGTGATTGCCGGCGCCTCGTTCTTGTTGACGGGATGCGTCGTGCGCGAACGAACCGTTTACAGCAATGGACCGGCCCCGGCGCCGGCGCCGGCTGCTGATTCTTCGACGGAAGTAGAAGTGACGGGACCGCCGCCTCCGCCCCAGGAGGACACGACTGTGGTGGTGGGCGTGGCTCCGGGACCTGATTACATTTGGGTTGGCGGCTACTGGGGCTGGGGACCGGGCGGCTGGGCCTGGCGCCACGGCTACTGGGGACATCCGCCTTATCACGGGGCGAGATGGTACGGGCCGCACTACGTATATCGCGGCGGCAGGCATGTCTATGTCCGCGGCTACTGGAGATAAGGCTGCGCTCTGAAGCGTCGGTCAATCTTTGAATTGTCATTGACCGGCTTGTGTCAACCGTTCGATTGAGCGGAACATAAGCCGGTTTTAGTTTCAAGGAATCCCCGCGGGCAACCGCCGTCATTGCGCCTGACAAGCGTTGAGGGCACAAGCGCTTCGACTGTAATTGTTTGCGGGAGAAGTTTCGGGTGCGCCGACCATTGAAGATTTTTTGCGTGGTTTTTCCCGGTTTGTCGTATATTGATTGCCGTGGCAATACGCTTATGAAACCGTTGACAAAGATTCTGACGTCCATCTTTCTCCTGGGCGCATTGGCCGGTCACGCCGGCGACTCGAAACCTGCCAAGGACACCTATCCCCTCACGACCTGTGTGGTTTCGGGGGAAAAGCTTGGCGGTGACATGGGCGCCCCGGTTATTTTTATATACAAGGACCCGAAGATAAAAAACGATCCCGGCCGCGAGGTCAGATTTTGCTGCCCGGATTGCGTGAAGGATTTTAAAAAGGACCCGGCCAAGTACCTCAAGAAAATTGACGACGCGGCCAAGGCAAAGAAATGAAAAGCCGGCGCGGTCGCGCGCGG
>DATMLG010000180.1:0-6979 GCA_035570675.1 Verrucomicrobiia bacterium
ATGCCGATGTGGTGATAAAACGCGTTCCTGATACAATATCGCCTGAAGTGGCCAAGCAATACGGGGCGAAGCTTGAGCAGGAGGCGCCGTTTGCGACGCCCGACGAACTTCCACAATACGACGCGATCATCTTTGGCACTCCCACGAGATTTGGGAACATGGCCGGACAGATGCGGAACTTTCTCGACCAGACGGGAAGCATGTGGCTTCAGGGAGCCCTCATCGGAAAAGTCGGCAGCGTTTTTACCAGCACCGGGACGGGCGGCGGGAATGAGTCCACTATTCTCACTTTCATTCCCACCTTGCTTCACCAAGGAATGATTTACGTTGGTCTCCCTTATGCGATTCCTGAAACAATGGATATTAGCGAAGTGCGTGGTGGCAGTCCATACGGAGCTGGAACAATTGCAGCTCCCGATGGCTCCCGCCTGCCCAGCGCAAAGGAACTGACCATGGCCAGGTTTCAAGGCAAGCATGTCGCAGGCATCGCGGCAAAGCTGAAAGGAAGCTGAAATCATCTCGGCCGTGAAGTTCACGCCTTCTTCCGCGCCGATTTTAGCATTCACATTGTCGGAATGGAAACACGGTGGATTGAAATACTTGGCGATCACCAATTGCGCTTCAGCAGGCAATAACGGCGGCTTGACAAAGGCCGGTTGATGGCGGAGGATGCTGGTCGTTAGTGACGGTTAGGAGGCGATCTGATTAAGAAAATCGGGTCGGAAAAGACAATCTATATGGACGTTAAATCGTTAAATCGTTAAATCGTGAAACCGTTACAACGGGCGCGGGGCACATGGTCGGAAACGCTCGCCCTCATCCCGGCCTTCTCCCCCAGGAGAAGGAGAAACGATTTCCGCGTTGGTTGCATGGTCAGTGCCCGGGATGCCGGAGTCGGCGGATAACGACGGGTATCGACGCATGGCGACGCATAAGAAAATTTTTGATGGAGACCGATGAAAGGAGAGCGAAATGTGTCGATGTAAGTCGTTGATTTCTCACTTGGCCATATCGGCGCGAAACCCTCATCTATTCGCAAGCGCATGATTTCGAGGAATTACATCCGAAAAGCAAATCGCTTTTGCAAGTAGTTGATTTTTCGCAGGTTAGCACCAGTTTGCATGATTTTGCACCCCATTTCTCAGCCAGAAGAGTTTGGTTTCTCGCCGGTTGCGTAGAAAACGGGGTTTATTTAAATCGAGAAAGGAATACGAATTAACGCAAGGACGCAAAGGGAGCCAAGTCGGAAAGAAACGAGAGAGACGCGAATTGCACGAATCATCACGAATTTTCCGAGCCGAAATTCTTGTTTGGAATAAAATACGAACCGTTCTTTTCCTCCATTCTTCTTCGTGAAAATTAGCGAAATTCGCGTCTCCAAGCCCCGCTTTTGGAATTGGCGGAGGGGTGACATTGTGGTTACAGTTTTGAATCCATGAATTTGGCGACGGCATTTCAGGCGGCGGAGAAACGGCATCCGGACAAGATCGCGGTGTATTGGGGCGAGCGCGAATACGCGTACCGGGAGCTTTGGTCGGATACGGAGCGGGTGGCGGAAAATTTGCGCCGGATGGGATTGAAGCCGGGTGAGCGCGTCGGGTTGTGGCTGAAGAATTGCCCGGAGTTCATCCCGGCGGTATTCGGCATCCTGCTGGCCGGGGGCGTGGTGGTGCCGCTGAATAATTTCCTGAAACCGCCGGAGGTGGCGTTCATGTTGAAGGACGCGGAGGTGGACATCATCATCGCCGACGAGGAACTGGCGGCAGGATTCCCGGCATTGCAGACGGAGCGGCCGAAGTTGCGGGGCGTGCGGGTGGAGGAATTGCTGAAGGGCGACGGCCCGAAGGGCGCGGATTTTCCGTCGCGGAACGAGAGCGACCTGGCGGTGATTGTTTATACGTCGGGAACGACGGGCCGGCCGAAGGGGGCGATGCTGTCGCACGGGAATTTGCTGCACAACGTGGAGAGCTGCCGGCTGGTGTTGAAGTGCGTGGAGAACGACCGGCTGGCGCTGCTGCTGCCGATGTTCCACAGTTTCATGCTGTGCGTGGGGGTGTTCCTGCCGATGATTCTGGGCGCGACGATCATTTTGATCCGGTCGCTGCATCCGCCGCGGAACGTGCTGCTGGAGGTGTCGCAGCGGAAGGCGACGATCCTGCCGGCCATCCCGCAATTTTTCCGGAGCATGGCGCATGCGGACGTGACGGTGCCGCTGTATTTGCGGATGGCGATCAGCGGCGCGGCGCCGTTGCCGCTCCAGGTATTGCAGGAATTCGCGGCGAAGTTTCCGTTTCCATTGATTGAAGGCTACGGCCTGAGCGAGGCGAGTCCGGTGGTGACGAAGAACCCGCTGGACGGCGTGCGCAAGGCGGGATCCATCGGGCTGCCGATACCGAACGTGGAAGTGAGCATCCAGGATGATGGCGGGGAATTTCTGGGGACGGGCGAGATTGGCGAGGTTTGCGTGCGGGGCGGCAATGTGATGCAGGGGTATTGGAACCAGCCGGAGGAGACGGCAAAAGCGCTGCGGAACGGGTGGTTGCTAACGGGAGACATCGGTTACCGGGACGCGGACGGGTATTATTTCATCACGGATCGCAAAAAAGACATGCTGCTGGTCAACGGCATCAATGTTTATCCGCGGGAGGTGGAAGAGGTGATTTACCAGTTTCCCGGGGTGAAGGAGGTGTCGGTGATAGGCGTGCCGGACGCGCGACGGGGGGAGCAGCCGCTGGCGTTCATCGCGGCGACGGAGGGAAGTGTGCTGGAGGAGAAGGCGCTGCTGCAGTTTGCGCGGGGGAAACTGGCGGATTACAAGGTGCCGCGGCGGATGGTTTTCATGGCGGCGCTGCCCCGGAATGCCACCGGAAAGGTGCTGAAAACGACGTTAAGAGACATGGCCAGGCAAGGAACGGCGGCCATAGCGGCGGATTAGGGCGATTTAGGTGAAGGGATGTTACGAACGTGTTATGATTGTAAGGCGTTGGGGAAAGACAGGTTACGTAATAAATGGGGACGTTTTGGCGGGTGTCCTTTACCAGTTGACGGTGGGGAGGGGCGAACCTTAAGGTATTCGGTAATACTGCTGAGGCGCATGACGCGCCGATGCGGGAACTCTCATATGCCTGAAGGATATTGCGTTAAGTGCAAGGCGAAGAAGGAAATTGTTGATGCGATGGAAGAAGTCATGAAAAACGGTCGTAAAGCCATCAAAGGCAAGTGCCCGACGTGCGGGACGGTCATGTTCAAGATTCTGGGCGGCAAGGCGGTCGCACCCGCGACGGCGACAGCTCCTGCGCCTGAAGTCAAGCCCGCCGGCGCCAATTGACACGCTTTATGCCGCAGGAACTTGCCTACGTCATCATCACCCCCTACTCCCTGCATAAATCCAGGACCGGCGGGATTCTCAGCCGGTTGATCACACGCACCGGGCTGGACCTGGCGGGCGCAAGGATGTTTGCGCCGGGTCCGGAATTGGTGAAGAAATACTCAGAAAAGATCGTTTCCGCGAACGACCCCCAGGACCGCCGCATCCAGGAGCTGATCTACGAATATATTCTCAAGAACCTGATGCCGGATCCCAAGACGGGCCGGCGTCGGCGGTTGATGATGCTGTTGCTGAAGGGCGACGACGCGGTGCGGAAGACGCGGTCGGTCATCGGCAACATCAGCGCGGAACGCCGGGGCGGTGAAACCATCCGCGACACGTACGGCGACCTGGTGATTGATGAAAACGACCAGGTGAAATATTTTGAGCCGGCGGTGCTGGCGGCGCCGAACCGGGACGAGGCGGAGGTGAAGGCGAAGCTTTGGGCGCATTACTCGGACACGGACGGCGGCGTGGTGGAGAACACGATGGTTTATCCGCCAGGCGACAAGCCGCAGCGGACGCTGGTGTTGATCAAGCCGGATAATTTCCGGTTCGCCACGGGGCGGCCGGGCAACGTGATTGATTTCTTTTCGCGCACGGGGCTTTACATCGTGGGCATCAAGGTGCACCGGTTGAGCGTGGCGGAGGCGATGGAATTTTATGCGCCGGTGAAGGAAGTGCTGCGAACGAGGTTGAAGGAAGTGGCGGCATCGAAGACGCGGGCGTTGATCGAGAAGGAGCTTGGGTTCGCGGTTCCGCTGGAGCAGGAGCATCAGTTGGGCGAAATCCTCGGGCCGATTTTTGCCGACAACCAGTTTGGGAACATCATTAAATTTATGTCGGGGCACACGCCTTCGGAATGCACGCCGGAGCAATTGAAGGAACCGGGCACGGAAAAGTGCATCGCGCTGGTTTACGAGGGCGTGGAGGCGGTGCGCAAGATACGCGATGTCCTCGGGCCGACGGATCCGTCCAAGGCGCCGCCGGGCTCCATCCGGCGCGAGTTCGGCCAGACGATCATGGTGAACGCGGCGCACGCGAGCGATTCCGAGGAAAACGCGCAGCGGGAGCTGGGCATCATCCGCGTGGGCGAGAATAATTTTCGCACCACCGTCGAGCAGTTTTACGGAAAGGCCTGACAAGGCAGGGATGCCACGCTGCGGCGTCCGCTCATTCTTCCCAAAGCGACAGCGTATGCTTTAGTTTCTCCAACAACTTCTCATCGGCCGCTGGAAACGAATAGTTCGCCAGTTGTTCGCGATCCACCCACGCGAAATCAGCGACGTCGAGGGGGCGCGGTTCGTGACGTAGCCACCGGCAAAGGAAGAATTCCAGATGCACCGATTTCTCGGGATAGTCATGCGTCACGGCTGCGAACCGTACACCCACGTCCACTTCGATGCCCAGTTCCTCCATCAATTCCCGGCACAGGCAATCCTCATAGGATTCGCCCGGATGCCGCTTGCCTCCGGGAAATTCCCACAACCCGCCCAGATGGTCGCCTGCCCTCCTCTGTGTTACCAGCACCCGCCCGTCCCGGAAAACCAATCCTGCTGAAACTTCTATCACTTCGCTGGCTGTCTTTCCTGGTTTCGCTTTCACAGCCTAAACTCTGAAGTGGTCCAATTTCACCTTCCGATGCTCTTGTAAATAAATCCCAGCCGCTCCATTTCCTTCACGTCAAAAAGATTTCGCCCATCGAAAAGTATCGGGTGGCTCAGCGATTTTCGCGCGCGTTCCAGATCCAATTTCTTGAACGCCGGCCATTCCGTCGCGATCACCAGCGCATCGCAACCCTCCGCCACCGCGTTCATGTCGTCCACGTAGGTCACGTCCTTCAGCACCGCACGCGCCTTGTCCATCGCCTTCGGGTCATGCACGCGCAATGCCGCACCCTCCCTTTGCAACCGATGGCACAACTCAATCGCCGGCGACAGCCGAATATCATCCGTGTTTTGCTTGAACGCCAGGCCCAGCACGCCAATGGTCTTGTCCTTCAGCACCCATAACGTTTCCACGATTTTTTTGACGAAGCGGTTCATCTGCTCGGCATTGATGCGCTGCACCTCGCGCAATAAACCGAAGTCATACCCAAGCTGCTCGGAAATCTTGATGAACGCGCTCAAATCCTTGGGAAAGCAGCTTCCGCCGAACCCCAGCGACGCGTCCAAAAACCTGCGCCCGATGCGCGCGTCCATGCCCATGCCCGCCGCCACTTCCTGCACATTCGCGCCCGTCGCCTCGCAAATCACCGAAATCGCGTTGATGTAAGAAATCTTCAGCGCCAGAAATGAGTTCGCGGCATGCTTGATTAATTCCGCCGAGTTGATGTCCGTCACGATGATGGGCGCGCCGAACGGCTCGTAAATCGCCTTCATCGCCTTCACCGGCCGGTCGTTGCGCACCCCGATGACCACGCGGTCCGGATGCATCAAGTCGTCCACCGCGAATCCTTCCCGGAGAAATTCGGGGTTGCTGGCGACATCAAAATCCACCTGACCCTTACAATAACGTTTGATCGTCTCCGCCACCTTGTCGCCCGTCTTCACCGGCACGGTGCTTTTGTCCACGATGATTTTGTAGCTGGTCATCGCCCCCGCAATTTCCCGCGCCACGCCCTCAATGAAACTCAAATCCACCGATCCGTCCGGCAGCGGCGGAGTCGGCACCGCGATGAAAATGACGTCCGATTGTTCCACCCCCTCGCGCGTGGAATCGGAGAAGTGCAGCCGTCCCGCCGCCACATTTTTCTTCACCAACTCCTCCAGCCCCGGCTCGTAAATCGGCATTCCCCCCGCCTGCAACAGCTTGATCTTCTCCGCGTCACGGTCCACGCAGATGACCTCGTGCCCCACTTCCGCAAAGCAGGCGCCTGTGACCAGCCCGACGTATCCCGTTCCAATCAACGACAATTTCATGAGTATGATATGGTGGCCATAAACTGGCTTTGCGGCCTCCGTATTTCAAGGCCGCCTGCCGCGCGGGGCTTCCATGCTTCCGGGGTTACTTGGAGTCTTTGATTAAAAACTGACCGTAAACCAAGCCTGCCAGCGCCCCGCCCGCCATCGGGCCAATCCAATAAACAATGTGATTGTTCCAGTGCCCGCTCGCCACCGCCGGCCCAAACGTGCGCGCCGGGTTCATCGAACCTCCGGTCAACGGACCGCCGAATAAAATATCCAACGCAATGGTTGCTCCGATGGCCAGACCCCCGATTTTCGGCGCCCGCGCATCCACGGCCGTACCATACACCACAAACACCAGGAAAAAGGTCAGCACCATCTCGACCAGAATGCCGGTGCCGGGACTGGTTCCCGGGGCCAAATCCGGCGTTCCCTTTGCGACGATTTCCTTGCCGTCCGTTCCGTAAATGGTCAACAGGACGAGCCCAGCCGCCACTCCGCCGGCGAGCTGTGAAATCCAATATGCCACCGCGTCCGCGGGCTTTATTTTGCCGCCCACCAATACCCCCAGCGTCACCGCCGGATTGAGATGTCCGCCGGAAATGCCGCCCGTTGCCGATACCATCACCGCAATCGCCAGCCCGTGCGCCAGCGCCACGCCCAGCAGCCCGACTCCCGCGGACGGATCCGAGCTGTTATGAATCGC
>DATMLG010000181.1:0-4031 GCA_035570675.1 Verrucomicrobiia bacterium
AAAATGCGAATCAATCCGGTTTCACCATCGGCGACTTCACGACTGGTCTCGGGGGAAATAATTTGCGCGCGCGCCCAGGGTGGGAAGCGGAAAGTTCTTTCATGAGCGGGAGGGTTGGAATTCGGGAGCGCGATTTGCAAATCGTAGGCCTGGGAACTGAGTTCGCTCATGCCGTATTCGGAAACGATGCGCGAAGCCGGAACGCCGAGGGTGTGGGTGATGAGGGCGTGAAGTTCGGGCTTGGAAAGGGAACGCGTGCGGCCCTTGTAGCCGCCGGTTTCCAAAACTCGGGAGCCGGCGGGAAGCGTGAGCCTGAGGCCGGCATTTTCAAGGTGATCGGCGAGTTGAACGAAATTGAATGCGGTGCCCATTACAACGATTGGTTTGTCGACGGCGATGACGTCGCGAAGGAGGGCAAGGGATTGGACGAGGTCCACTTGCCACGCGGAGTCGGCATCCAAAATACCGGCGAAGGCGGAATCTGGAGCACCGAATTCGCAGTGGATGGTGGCGAACATGTGGGCCAGCGACGAATGCGGCGCGAATTCGGGCGGGGGCGTGAGAGAAAGGAAACGGACATTTGAATTCGGAATTCGGAATTCGGATTGCGGAATGGCCGGAGAAAATTCGGGCAGGAGATGGGTTTGGAACCAGGGGAGCAACGAGGCTTCGTAAAGCGAAAGGGATTCGGCGTCGTGAAAATGACGGCCGGGTGTTTGGGTAGTGGTGCCGCTGGAATGAAAGACGCGGGTGCGCTGCGCGACGGGGAGGCTGGTGAGTTCAAATTCCTTGAAGGCGACAGCGGGGATGGCGGGAATTTGCGACCAATGTTCGACGGTGTCGGGTGATATTTGGCGCGATTCACAGAAACGGCGAAAGGGCGGGTTGTGAGAATACTGGAGGGCGAAGAGGGAAAGGGCGAGGCGGTTGAAATCAGTTTCTGGTTTGTCTGGAACCACGCTCGCCCTCACCCCTGCCCTCTCCCCCAGGAGAGGGGGAACAGTCTTCCGCTCACTGAGGAGACCAGCACGCGTGGATTGGCTGCCGATAAAATCGCGCAGTTGCGCGGCGAGGTCAGAAAATGTCGGTGACGATGTCATGCGGTTTTTTGGCGCTGCAATGGCTGGTTTTCCGCGACAGCCACGAGAAACTTTCGTCTTTAGTGGTCCAAATGTCGAGGCAAAAGCGGAGGGAAACAGCGGGAGGGAGTGAACCAGACACGAAGACGAGAAGGAGGAAGGTGGACGATGTTAAAGGAAACAATGCTGGATCTTGCACTTACTCCCACCTTGATTTCGCGATTGACCGCGCTGTGTCGCTGTGGCTCAGTTTGCTTGTTATGCTTCCAGACTTCGTGAAATCGCAGACACGCATCCTCTTTGCCGCGATTATCGTGATTATCGCCTGTCTTCCAGCGTGCAAAACAGCATCACGAGAGTCAGTGGATTGGCGGAAGCGGGCCACATCAGTCACCGTTGGAATGACTCACTCGGAAGTCCAAGCCATCCTCCCGCCTTGGAATGGGCCACCTGGCAGTTATCTTTCCCCGCCTGTTGTTACCACCGAAGGAGGTCCTGGTTCTGCTGAGCTTTACTGGGTTGCAGAAGATTGGCAGGTGACCGTCAAATATGGGTGGCCGGAGGGACGAGATCGGGTGCGAGAGCCGGTCAAAATTAGACAGGTCAGTTATTCAAATATAGCAGCGCATAATGAGAGCGAAGCAAACTGACCTATTGCCAAAGTCAGGTTACTTTTGATTTGCGACTTCGGGCGTGCTGGCGCCGGCACCAGCTTTTGCGGAGGGACGCGGACGCGGCGAGCGGCGCAGACCATTTTGCAACCAGAGCCGCCAGACCAGCCAGAACGCCTCATTGACGATGCCGCCGGCCATCTTGGATTCGCCGGAGGCGCGGTCGGTGAAAATAATCGGCACTTCCACGACCTTGAATCCCTGGCGCCAGAGCTTGTTGGTGAGCTCAATCTGGAAGCCGTAGCCGTAGCATTGAATCTTGTCGAGATTCAGGGACTGGAGGGCGCCGCGGCGGAAACATTTGTATCCGCCGGTGGGGTCGGTGAACGGCATGCCGGTGACGAGGGCCACGTATTTGCCGGCGAAACGGCTCAACATCAGGCGGCGCAGGGGCCAGTTGATGACGCGGATGCCGCCGACATAGCGCGAGCCGAGCACGAGGTCGGCGTCCTTCGCGGCCTCCAGGAATGCGGGGATGTCGTCGGGGTTGTGGGAGACATCGCAATCCATCTCGAAGATGAACTCGTAGTTTTTTTCGAGCGCCCAGCGGAAGCCGGAAATGTAGGCGCGTCCGAGGCCGCCCTTTTTCTGCTCGTGCAAAACATGAATGCGCGGGTTCTTCGCGGCGAGTTCGTCGGCGACTTTTCCGGTGCCGTCGGGCGAATTGCCGTCCACGACCAGCATGTCTACAGTGACGGGCAACGACAAAAGCCGTTGCGCGACGCGCGGGAGGTTTTCCCGCTCGTTGTAGGTGGGGACGATGATGAGAGTTTCGCTCATTTGCTTACGCCCCAAGACCATCGGTGAAAATGGGCGCAAAAACAAGCGGAATTGGGCGGAACGGGCGTTACAAACATGAAAGGTTATAAAGGAAACGCCGAAAATTTCCTGACTGGTTACGGCACGCAGGCTCTTTGGGCGGAATTGCGTTTAATCTGGAGGGCGTGCCAGGAGGAAGGGACGTTCGCGTGCCATTCAGGCAGCATAAGGGTGATGGCAAGTTCATCGATTTGCGAAACGACAATCAGCGGCACGGCGAAACGCAACAGCCAGCCGGGACCGCCAGCAAAGATAGCCACCACCGTGATGCTCACCACCACAAACACCAGCTTCGCGCCCCAGGTATGATAGCTGGTCAACCGGCGGTATTTGACAAATCCAACCGCAATCGGCGTGAGGAAGAAAAAGGCGGCAATCCCAAGCGCCACGGCCTCCTGATGAATCACATCCGGACGGAGCCACCAGGCGCAGAAGGGCAGCGCAACGGTTGTGCCGAAATCGGCCCAACTGTCGAGTCGCGCGCCGAACTCGCTGGCAACTTTACAGCGACGTGCCAAAAAACCGTCGGCCGCATCAGTCAGGATGGAGACGGTGAGGCAGGGAAGAAAAATGTGGGGCTGGTTGTTCCACGCGAGCGCCAGCAAAATCGGGACGAGCAGGAGCCGTCCGCAACTCAGAAGGTTCGGCAGCATGGCCATGGGCGGATTGTGGCAGGCATGCGGTCAAGGTCAATGCCCCGGCATTTGCGCGAAGGGAAAACCGGGCAAGATTCGGCCAAAGCGGGATTGCAGGAGAACAGGATTGTTACTAACCTCGGCCCGGTCATGGTGGCTTCGATTTTTTTAGGTTTCTTTTTGTTTGGCGGCTGGTCGGGCGGCCCCATCGCCGTCATTTATGGACTGTTCACGATTTGGATGCTGGTGGATGCCATCCGGCGGCGGGAGTATCTGTGGGTGTTCTTAATCCTGGCGGGACTGGGGTTTTGGTATTTCTTTTATGTGTACCGCGCGAGCGCGTCCGCGGCGCAGGGCTTCGAACTGCCGGGCGCGGCCAAGCGCAAACGGATCAAGGAATTGCAGGCGCAAATCCATCACCTGGACAATGCGGTGCATCATTTTCAACTGGGTGACATTTATTTCCGGCAGGGAAAATTTCCGCTGGCGCAACAGTGCTATCGCGCGGCGCTGGAGCGGGACGCGAAGGACATTGACGCGCGGGCGCACCTGGGCCAGTGCCTGCTGCGCCAGAAACGGGCGGCGGAAGCGCGGCCGTGGCTCGAGGGCGTGTGCGCCGAGGACCCGAAGCACGATTACGGATATTCGATGATGGCGCTGGCGGAGGCATTGACGGCGCTCGGCGAACCGGACGCGGCGATCGCGGTCTGGCTGAAAGTTACGTCGCAACATTCTTACGCGCGCGCCAAGGTGCAACTGGCGGAATTGTATCTGGCCAAGGGCCGGATGGAATCAGCGCGAGCAGAACTGACGGAGGTGCTGGCGGA
>DATMLG010000182.1:0-3380 GCA_035570675.1 Verrucomicrobiia bacterium
CCATTGTCCTGAATTTTCATGCAGATGCAGTCCGGAAGTTTCTGGATGTTCACCTCCGCGTGGCTGGCCTGCGCGTGCCGGGCGACATTGGTGAGCGCCTCCTGGGCGATGCGAAAGAACACCGTACGCTTGGCCGTATTCAGTTGTTCCACCCCCGCGAAGGCTGTCAAATGGGTGCGGACGCCGGTCCGCGCGGTATAGATTTTCATGAACGAATGCAGCGCGGGGATCAGCCCCAGGTCGTCCAGCACCGCCGGGCGGAGTTCGCGGGCGAATTGATGCACGATGTTCACTGATTTTTCCACCAACCGCTGCGTGCGGGCGATGTTGCGGTCGATGCCCTTGGTGTTGATCGCGGCCTCCTTTTTCAGGGCCGCCAGCCGGACGTTGATGCCGGTGAGGGTCTGGGCGATGACATCATGCAGTTCGCGGCTGATTTCCTTGCGCTCATCCTCCTGCGCGGAAAGAATCTGGCGGGACAACAGGCGCAACTGTTCCTGCAGGCGGTCCGATTGTTCCAGCAACTTCGCGTAATGACGCTCGCTCTTTTTGAGCGCCTCCTCCGCCGCCTTGCGATGGGTGATCTCCTGGCTTAATTCCAGGTTTGAGGCGGCCAGTTCCACCGTGCGCTGGCTCAAGGTCTCGACGAACTTTTTCAAGTGGGCGGCGGCCTCGCGCGCGCTGCGATGTGTTTTCTCGATGGGCGTGATGGCGGCGGCAAAGAAAATTCCCGCCTGTTTGATGAGCGTGTGGCGTCTGCCGGCCGCCCGGCCCGGCAACACCCGGGTAATCAGGGTTTGTTCGTGGAGCTTGGCCAGATCCAGAGTTTGCAATCCGGCGGCCAGGGCCTGGCTGCCCAGCCCGCGCGCCGACTCCAGGCCCGCATGGCGGCCCTGCTTGAGATGCGTCTGCAACGCGCTCTGATAGCGTCGCGATAAATTGACAAGCTGGCGTTTCATGCGTTCCTGAATTCTCGGGCGGCACGGCGCACGGACTTCGCGGATTTTACCACCAGCCGCTGCGTGCTGGCGATTTCATTTTTAAGTCCCTTGGTGTTGGTCCGGGCCTCCTGTTTCAGGGAAACAAGCCGGACATTGATGCCCAGCAAGGTCTGTGCGATTTCATCCTGAAGTTCCCGGCTGATCTTCTTGCGCTCGTCCTCCTGGGACGCCAGCACCCGGTGGGTCAGTTGCCGCAAGCCATCCTGCAACCGCAGGGAATCTTTCAACAACTTGGAGTAGCGTACCCCGCTTTTTTTGAGGGCGGATTCAACGCCCTTGCGGCGGACGATGCCCCGCTGCAACAGGCGGTTGGTGGCCGCCAGCTCCAGCGTGCGCCGGTTCAGGGTTCCATTCAGCCGGTTCAAATCAATCTTGCTCTGCCGGGCGGCGCGATGCGTTTCCACGATGGGAGAGTTGGCCTCAATAAAAAAAATCTCCGCCCGCTTGATGAAACCATCCCTTTTTTTGGACAATTCCAGCGTGGCGACGGCCTGCTCATGAATTCGAGCCAGATCCAACGTCTCCAGCCGCAGCACGACCGCCCGGCGTCCCAGGCCCAAAGCCGGCTGCAAGCTTGCGCGCGGTCCCTGGTTCAGGTGTTTTCCCAACGCCGTCGCATATCGTCGTGACAAACCGATCAGGTTTTGTTTCATGCTGTCCTGCCTAAGCATGGTGCAGTTGCGTCCGTCTGTATATGGGGTGAATACCCCATGGTTTTGAGCCGGTCAGATGTGTTTTCCTTGCCGAAGTTTGGCAAGTGCCTCTCAGGACGCAGGGTAGGGTTTCACCCCATATCGCCGGACGGCTTTTCCGGACATGATAAGACCATGAATAACAACAATTTTTCCACTGTCAAACCGGCCGAGGCACGACCGATTTCCCGGAACCCAGCCTTGTATCAAACCCAGAGGGATGTCGGGCCGTCGAAGGACGAGATTGCGAAGAAGGCCTATTCCATCTATCAGGCCCGCGGCTGTCCGCAAGGGCTGGACCTGCAACACTGGTTGGAAGCCGAAACCTGCGTGATCGGGGAACGCAATCTCAGCCGGATACAGAATTGAGCTGACGCACATGGGTGCCGCGACTCCAGATTGACGTATGGAACCAGGGAACGATCTTCGGGAGCGCGGGCAAGAACCTGCTGGCGTGGAACCGGTCGATCCGCCGCGACAAACTGTTTTTTTGGACGAGCTCGAAGACACGACGGGCAGTTCGGGCTATGAGTTCAAGATTGCGGTGGTGTATCAAGACACCTTGGCCCAAAGCTGGGCGATTCAAATGTGCCGCCCGGTCAGGCAAAAGTTTGGGGGAGAAAATGTCCAAAATACCTGGCACAGCGTCCCTTCCCTGGGCGACCCTGGAGTCCTCATTGAGGCGGCTGATGCCGCGCTCGCGGCCGATGTGATTGTGGTCGCGGTCCATGCCGCGGATGAGCTGCCGCCGGAACTTTGCGCGTGGATTGATGTCTGGCTGCCGCGCCGGCGCGCGCGCATGGGCGCCCTGGCCGCATTGATCGGAGTCGCCGGAGAGCCGGCTTCACAAGCCCTCCGCACCCAGGAATATTTGCAGGCCGTGGCGCTCCGGGGTCAGTTGGATTTTCTGCCGCACGAGCGCAAATTGCCGGCGGAATCGGGCTTTCCTTTCACCCCGCCAATCACTGAGCAAGCGCGGGCCAGCGTGTAGATGGTCTTAGCGTGAAGTGTTGGGAGGGCGGGGGAAAGGAATTGAATCCGCGGTACGTCCGTCAAGGGAGAACCCGGCCGTCCAGCCGGCTTTACCCGCCGTTGGTCTCCAGGTGAATGATATTGTCAGCGATTGATTCATCAAGGCCCGCGACAGCAACGGCTTCTTGCAAGTTGTGGGGAGTTGAATCCGCCTCTTTCAATTCGTTTTCAGTGATCTGCTCATAAGTGCGTCCGCAGGCGCAGCCCAGAAGGCCGCCGGAACCGGGGACAAGTTTTTCTCCACAGCGGCAAATCCAGGCACGAAACCTGGCGGGGCTGCCCACCACGAGGGCGTAATCCGGCACATCGCGGGTGACAATGGCCCCGGCGCCAACCATCGCCCAACGTCCAATCGTAATTCCGGGCAGCGTGATGCTGCCGGCGCCAAGCGTACACCCCTGCTTCAGCACGGTTCGCATGTAAATTTTCAAATGTTGCTTGCTCCGGGGCCGGGTGTCATTCGTGAAGATGGCGCCGGGCCCGATGAAGACATCATCTTCAATCGTCAAACCATCCCAAAGAAACACGCCGCATTTGACGGTCACGCGATTGCCGATCCGGACTCCTCCCTCGATGAAAGCGTGATCGCAAATGTTGCAGTCTTCGCCAAGAACCGCGCCCTTCACAATGTGGGCGAAGGCCCACACCCTCGTCG
>DATMLG010000183.1:0-6713 GCA_035570675.1 Verrucomicrobiia bacterium
GTCTCCGCGGCCGGCGTTTCATGTGCTTCAAGTTCCGCACCATGCACGCCAACAATGACAACTCGATTCACCGCGGGCACCTCGATAATCTGATGGTCTCCGGCCAGCCCATGGTCAAGATGGATCTCAAAGGCGACCCGCGCATCATTCCCTTCGGCGTCCCGCTCCGCTCCTCCGGACTGGATGAACTCCCCCAGCTCATCAACATCCTGCGCGGTGATATGAGCCTCGTCGGACCCCGTCCCTGCGTCTCCTACGAATACGAGAAATATCTCCCCTGGCAGAAGGAACGCTTTGACACCCTCCCGGGCCTCACCGGGCTGTGGCAGGTCAGCGGCAAAAACCGCACCACCTTTGACGAAATGATCCAGTTCGACATCGAATATGCCCGCGAGAAAAACGTCGCGATGGACTTGTTGATTATTGCCCGGACCATTCCCGCCCTCGTCATCCAGATGCGCGACACGCGCAAGGGCAGGAAGATGCTGCTCCGTCCCGTCCGCCCGAGCGCCACCTTGCCGGGCCGCGTCGTCAATCAATGATTTTCAGTCGGTTAACCGTTCCCGCGTCTCCAACCATCTGGTGACGCATTTTTCAGGAGGAATAAACATGAAGCAGATAAAAGTCGGAGTCGTTGGCTGTGGATACTGGGGCCCCAATCTCATCCGGAACTTCCGGGCCCTTCCCGATTGCCAGCTTAAACTCATGTGCGACGTCAATGAAGCGCGCCTCAAACACCTGCGCAACCTCTACCCCGAGGTCGAAGGCGAGACGGACTTCAACCACATGCTCAACGGCGCCGGCCTCGACGCCGTCGTCATCGCCACCGCCGTCAAGTACCATCACTCGATGGCCAAGGCCAGCCTGCTGGCCG
Source organism: Verrucomicrobiia bacterium (assembly GCA_035570675.1). Classification (GTDB taxonomy): domain Bacteria; phylum Verrucomicrobiota; class Verrucomicrobiia; order Limisphaerales; family Pedosphaeraceae; genus DATMLG01. Next base: position 875 of record DATMLG010000183.1, read on the forward strand.
GCAAACACACGTTCATCGAGAAGCCCATGGCCGCCTCCGCCGCGGAATGCCAGGAGCTTCTCGAGATTGCCCGCCAGAAGGGCCTGGTCCTCATGATCGGCCACACCTTCCTTTATTCGCCCGCCGTCCGCAAAATCAAGGAAATCGTGGACAAGGGCGACATCGGCGAAATCCGTTACATCTCCGCCCGCCGCCTCAACCTCGGCCTGTTCCAGAAGGACATCAATGTCGCCTGGGACCTCGCCCCGCACGACATCTCCATCATCCTCCACATCATGGAGGAACTGCCCGAGACCGTGAACTGCCGCGGCAGCGCCCACATCACCCCGGGCATCGAGGACGTCACCACCATGTGCCTGAGCTTCCGCAAGCAGCGCACCGCCATCATCCACAGCAGCTGGCTTGACCCCCGCAAAATCCGCGAGATGACCATCGTCGGCAGCAAGCGCATGATCGTCTATGACGACGTCCAGCCGCTGGAAAAAATCAAAATATTCGATGCCCGCGTGGAACGTCCGCCGCATTACGATACCTTTGCCGAGTTCCACTACGCCTATCATTACGGTGATATGTATGCCCCCTACATCAAGCAGGAGGAACCCCTCAAGACCGAGTGCCAGCACTTCCTGGATTGCATCCGGGATTCCCGCAATCCCCTCACCAACGGCGAGCGCGGCATGGAACTTATTAAAATTCTCGAGGCCTCCTCCCACTCCCTCAAGCAGGGCGGCGGTCCCGTCGAACTGGCGCGCCATCATGAGAAGGTCGCCGTCACGCCCTCCATTGCGTCAATCGGAGCGCCCGTCACCAACGGAAACGGCCATGCCGTCACCAATGGCAACGGACATGTCCATACCAACGGAAATGGCAACGGTCATGTAATCCCCGTTACAAATGGCGACAGCGTCAAGCCGGCCCGCCGGAAAAGCCGGGTTTCCAAACCCGCGGCAAACCTGTCCTGACCACCCCGAAAGCGTTTATCCATGAGCGTGTCACCCGACGTCTGCAAACGAATCGCCCCGGATGTGAAACTCGGCAAGGGCGTGCGCATCTATGATTTCACCAACCTTTACGGCTGTGAAATCGGTGATGATGTGAAAATCGGCACCTTTGTTGAAATTCAAAAGGGCGCCAAGATCGGCCACCGCTGCAAAATCTCCAGCCACACCTTCGTTTGCGAGGGGGTCACCATCGAGGACGAGGTTTTCATCGGCCATAACGTCACCTTCATCAACGACCGCTATCCCCGCGCCACCAACGGTGGCGGCGCGCTCCAGACCGAGGCGGATTGGAGCTGCGAAAGCACGGTCGTCAAGCGCGGCGCTTCCATTGGTTCCGGCGCGGTCCTCCTTTGTGGCGTCACCGTCGGCGAGAATGCCATCGTCGGGGCCGGCAGCGTGGTGACCCGTGATGTGCCCCCGGGCGCGGTTGTCGCCGGCAATCCCGCGCGCATCCTCAAATCCGCAAGGGCGAAGGCGGCCGTTGAAGCCGTTTCCTTCTCTTGAACATTCCATCCGGTCTTCGGTCGAACCCATGCGTTTGCGCCGCGCCGGTTAATTTTCGGACAAATTGATGAGCAACAAGCAGCCAGCGGAACCCCAGGGAAGCATTAACATCGGGGACATCTACTTTGTGCTTTTCAAGCACAAGTGGCTCATACTGTCCTTTTTTGTTATCGGCGTCCTTGCCGCCGCGGTGTTGCTGATCATCAAACCGGCGCAATACGAATCCGAGGCCAAGCTTTACGTCCAGTATGTCATGGATGTCAAAACCGCCGACGCGACCCCCGGCCAGGAGTCCGGCATCCGGCAAACCTCCACGGGCAGCGGTGACATCATTCTCACCGAACTTGAGTTTCTGACCAGCCTGGATCTGGCGCAGCAGGTGGCCGAACGCGTCGGCCCCGACAAGATACTTGCCAAATTTGGCGGAGGCTCGGACACCAATGCCGCGGCCGGGGTGATTCTGAAACGCCTCGTTGCCGAGCCGGCTCCGAGAACTCCCAGCATCATTATCCTCAATTTCCAGCATCCTGACGGCGACGTGGCCCGGACGGTTCTTTCGGAAATCATTGATGCGTACATCAACAAAAGCGCCGAGCAGCACCGCACCATCGGGACATCCGATGAGTTCTTGGACCAAGAAACCAAGCGGCTGCGTGAGCAGTTGGAAACCACGGAGAAGGAACTCTCCGCCGCGAAAAGCGAGGCCGGCATCATGTCTTCGCTTGAGGATACCCGGAAGGACTTGAACGACCAATACGTGCGTTTCAACGGCGAACTCATGGAAGCCCAGGAGATGCTCGCGGAACGCAACGCGGATTCACCTCATGAGGTCAGCCCCAAGATTGGAATTACCAATGCGCCGGGCACCAATGCCCTGGCCGAGATTCCTCCCTCCGTGCGCGATGAATACCAGGCGGTTTGCGCGGTGCTGGCCCGGGCCAAGGCCAAATATACCGACGACCTGATGAGGTATCCGCCGGGCAGTGATTTGCTCAAGGAAAGCCAGGGCATGGTCGACGGATTCCAAACCCGCAAGGCGAACCTCGAACAGCAATACCCGCAGCTTGCCAGCCTCGATCTGCCGATTAACCCTGCAAACGGCGCGCAGGGCGCTCCCATCCCAGGCAGTCCTGACCTGTCCATGAGGCTCAGCCAAATTACCGCCAAGACCAATTTTCTCATCCAAAAGCTGGCGGAAATTCGCGCGGATCAAACTAATCTGGAGGCCCGGGAACCGCACATCATGGAATTGACCCACCGCAATGAAATTCAACAGGCGGCGTTGAACCGGTTCAACTACAACCTGGAACAAAATAGAATGGGCGGGGATCAAAATTCTTCCGGCGGCATTAAAATTACCGAGTCGCCCACGCCCGCCGTCAAGAAATGGTCAAAGAGCGTCAAGAAAATGGTCGGCATGGCGCTGGCCGGCGGTATTTTTGGTGGGATTGGCCTGGCTTTCCTCATCGAGCTGGTGCTCGACGGCACCGTGAAGCGGCCCGGCGAAATCGAGAAGAAATTGCATCTGCCGCTCTTCATTTCCATCCCGGATACTCACCAGAACGACCGCCGTTCCGCGCGGGCCAAGAATGGGAACGGGGATGCAAATGGGAACGGACGCCGGCTCCTGCCCGCGCCCAATGCCAATGCGCTCATCCCCGCCGGCAATGGTCCCGGCGCGAAAACCGGGCCGGAAGAAATTGAGCCCTGGGACCGTCGTCATCCGCTGCACCGCTTTTATGCCGGCTTGCGCGACCGCTTGATTGTAAATTTCGAGGTCCGCAACCTCAGCCATAACCCCAAACTCGTCGGCGTCACCAGTTGCCGCAAGGGTGCGGGCGTCAGCAGCATCGCCGCCGGTCTGGCCGCCAGCCTCTCGGAGACCGGCGATGGCAATGTTCTTCTCGTGGACATGCGGGGCGAACAGGGCGCGGCCCAGCACTTCCACAAGGGCAAACCCGCTCTCGGCCTGGATGCCGACCTGGAAAACGGCATCAAGAATGAATCCTTTGGGGGCGATAATCATCATGTGTCGCCCGAAGCCGGGGCCGACGATCATTTTCCGTCCGTGCTGTCCAAACGCTTCGCCAAGCTCATGCCCCAGCTCAAGGCCAGCGATTACGATTATATCATATTCGACATGCCGCCCGTCAGCCAGACAAGCATGACTCCCCGCCTCGCCGGGCTCATGGACATGGTGTTGCTGGTCATCGAATCGGAAAAAACCCACCGCGATTCCGTGCAACGGGCCACCGCCCTCCTCAACGAATCGCGCGCGCAGGTCAGCACCGTGCTCAATAAGGTCAAGACCTACGTTCCCGCGCGACTGCACCAGGAATTCCTGGACGACGACGTCTGACCGGGGCACGGGACGCGTCTGGCTTCGGCGCTGATTCCGCGCTTTCTCGTCCCAGACATTTTCTCACGCACATCAAATTTGCCGTCCGCATCATGTCTAACACCAATTCAACCGGTTCCCAGCCCTCCGCCGCAAATGGCCGGCGGATTTGCATGCTGGTTTACAGCTTTTATGAAAGCGACAACCGCGTCATGCGTTACGCCCGCGCCCTGGTTGACCGCGGCGACGAAGTGGATGTCATCGCCCTGTCCTCCGGCGACGACCAGCCCCGCTTTGAAGTGCTCGACAAGGTCAACGTCCATCGCATCCAGCGCCGCGACCGCAACGAAAAGGGAAAATTTTCCTACCTCTACCGGCTGCTCAAGTTTTGTGTCAATTCCGCGCTCTGTCTCAGCCGTCTCCAGCTCAAGCGCAAGTACGATCTCGTCCACGTCCACAATGTTCCGGATTTTCTCGTCTTCAGCGCGTTACTCCCCAAATTGAGCGGGGCGAGAATCATTCTCGATATCCACGACATCCTGCCTGAATTTTTTGCCAACAAGTTTCGCCGCCCGGATGACAGCTTCTACGTCGGCGTGCTCCGGTTCATAGAATACGCTTCCGCCGGGTTTGCCGACCACGTCATCATCTCCAACCATCTTTGGCGCGACAAAATCACCCTCCGCTCGGTGCCCGCGGACAAATGCACGGTCTTCATCAATCACGTGGACACCACCGTCTTCAACTGCGCGCGCACCCGCAACGAAGGCCCCTTCATCATGATTTATCATGGTGGCTTGCAACGGCATCAGGGCCTCGATCTCGCCATCAACGCGTTTGCGCGCATCCATGAACAGATGCCCCGGGCGGAATTCCACATCTACGGCGGCGGCAATGTAAAGCCCGACCTCGAGGCGCTCGTCGCCAAGCTCAGCCTCACCGGCAAGGTGCTTTTTTTCGAAGCCATGCCCATGCGCAAAATCGCGGAAATCGTCGCGAACGCGGACCTTGGCGTCGTTCCCAAGCGGGCTGATTCCTTCGGCAACGAGGCCTTCAGCACCAAGATCATGGAATACATGGCCGAGGGCGTGCCCGCCATCGTTTCGAAGACGAGGGTGGACCAGTATTACTTTAATGATTCCATCGTCCGGTTTTTCGAGTCCGGCAACGAAAACGAACTTGCCGCCGCCATGCTCACGCTCTTCAACAATCCCGAGTCCCGTGCCAAACTGGCCCTTAACGCGCGCGAGTTCGTCGCCCGGAACAGTTGGGACGTTAAGAAGCATGAATATCTTCATCTGGTTGATTCCCTAATTTGCTCTCCAAAGACCCGGCCCGTTCCCGTGGCTCAGAATTCGATTTCCTGATCAAAACCATGCGCCTGGATCGAATCGTCACCCTTTGCATTGATCGCCCGCTCGCGGCCTCGGGCGTGCTGTCCCGCGGTCCGGTGCTGCCGATACTCATGTATCACAGCATTTCGGACGACGCGGAAGAAGGTGTCGGTCCCTACTATCGCGTGGCCACGGATCCACGCCGGTTTGCCGCGCAGATGCAATTGTTGAGCGAGCTTGGTTATGTCGGCGTTTCAGTCGAGGAAGCCCTGCGTTCCATGTCCAACGGCACCGCGGACCGGCGCCGTTTGGTGGCCATTACGTTTGACGATGGTTTTCGCGATTTCCACACCGCCGCGTGGCCGGTCCTGAACTCCCATAAGTTTTCGGCCACCATGTATCTGTCGACCGCTTTTATTTCATCGCAACGCCGCTCGTTTCTCGGCCGCGAATGCCTGACTTGGGACGAGGTGCGCGAACTCCGCAAGCAGGGCGTCCAGTTCGGCTCGCACACCGTCAACCATCCAGAGCTTTATAAACTGCCGTGGCAGCAAGTCGTGAGCGAAGTGGAGCAGTCGAAAGAGTGCATCGAACAGGAACTCTACGAGGAAATCACGGGCTTCGGCTATCCCTACGCCTTTCCACAGCAGGACGCGAGCTTT